>JAQGMU010000198.1 GCA_028292195.1 Ramlibacter sp.
AGGTGTCCGAACCCTGGCGCTTCCTCGGCCATGCGGTCGTCTACCGGCTCGGCCCGGCGGGCCAGGAGAGCGTCAACGTGCCGGCCGCGCTGCAGCATCCATCGGTGCACTGGCTGCGCGTGGAGGCGACCCATGGCGCGCGCCTGCAAGGCGTGCCGCTGGCGGTGCGCGCGCTGTTCGACCCGGTCGACGTGGTGTTCGTGGCCGGTGCCGATGCGCCTTACCAGCTGGCCGCCGGCCGGGAGGCAACGCCGGCGTCGGCGCTGCCCCTCGGCATGCTGGCCGCCACCACCACCAGCCGCATCGCGGATCTGCCGCTGGCCCAGCTGCGCGATGCGCACAGTTCGCCCTTGTCGGTGCGGCCCGGCTGGATGCCGCGCGGCCTGGACACCCGCACGGCAGGCCTGTGGGCGGTGCTCGTGATCGGGGTGTTGGTACTCGGTGGCGTGGCCTGGTCGCTGCTGCGGCAAGTCAAGCAGGACGACCAGCCACCGGCCTGATCACTGCGGCCAGCGTTCCTTGCGGAACCAGGCGGCCAGGAAGTCGACCAGCAGGCGCACCTTGGGTGTCAGGTGCTTGCGGCTCTGGTAGACCGCGTGGATGCCGAGCGTCAGCGACTTGTACTCAGCCAGCACCTCCACCAGCCGGCCCTCGGCCAGGTCGGTCCCGACGATGAAGGTGGGCTGCAGGATCAGGCCCTGGTGCTGCAGCGCCGCCGCGCGGCAGACGTCGCCGTTGTTGGTGCGCAGCCAGGGCTCGGTGCGCACCGCGACCTTGCCTTGCGGCCCGTCGAATTCCCAGGTGTCGCGCTCCGCCCAGTAGCTGTACGCCACCACCGCATGGCGCGCCAGCTCGGAGGGATGGCGGGGCTTGCCGGCGCGGCGCAGGTACTGCGGCGAGGCGCACAGCACCACGCGCGTCTCGGCCAGCTGGCGGCTCACCAGGCTGGAGCTGGCCAGGTTGGCGATGCGGATCGCGACGTCGAAGCCCTCCTCCGCCAGGTCGGCCACGCGGTCGGACAGGTTGACTTCCAGCACCACCTTCGCGTGCTTCTGCCGGAACGCGCCCCACACGGGCGCCAAGTGCAGGATGCCGAAGCTGACCGGGGCGCTGACGCGCAACTGGCCCACCGCCTCGCGGCTGCGGCTGGTGAGCTCGGCCTCGGCTTCCTCCATGTCGGCCAGCAGCTGCCGGCTGCGGGCGTAGAACACCTCGCCCTCGGCCGTGAGCGACAGCTTGCGCGTGGTGCGGTGCAGGAGCCGCACGCCCAGGCGCGCCTCCAGCTCGGCGACGTGGCGCGAGACCGCGGCCTTGGACAGGCCCAGGTGCTCCGCGGCGGCGACGAAGCTGCCGGCGTCGACCACTTCGGTGAACGAGCGCAGCGCGAGGAATCGGTCCATTAACTTGCCCTGCGAGACAGTGTGTGCCATTGGAGCATGTTTATCTTCCCTCGCGCGACAACTACATTGGCAGCATGCCCTCCAAGGACCTTTCCATGCCACGCACTCCCGTCCTGTTCATCTCCCACGGCGCGCCCACCTTCGCCCTGGAACCCGGCCGTCTCGGCCCGCAGCTGACGGCCCTCGGCCGGACGCTGCCGCGGCCCAAGGCGCTGCTGGTGGTGTCGCCGCACTGGATGACGCGCGGCCTGCGCGTCGCGACCACCGCCGCGCCCGCCACCGTGCACGACTTCGGCGGCTTCCCCCGCGCCCTCTTCGAAATCCAGTACCCCGCCCCGGGCGCGCCGGCCGTGGCCAGGCGCACGCTCGACGTGCTGCGCGCCGCCGGCTGGCCGGCCGAAGCCGACGCCGCCCAGGGCCTGGACCACGGCGCCTGGGTGCCGGTGCGCTTCCTCTATCCCGAGGCCGACGTGCCGGTGTTCCAGCTGTCGCTGCCGGCGGGCCTGTCGCCCGCCCAGGCCTACGAGCTGGGCCTGGCCCTGCAGCCGCTGCGCGACGAAGGCGTGCTGGTGGTCGGCTCCGGCTCGCTCACCCACAACCTGTACGAGTTCCGCATGCACGACGACGGCAGCGCGGCGGAGTACGCGATCGAGTTCGCGGCCTGGGTGCGGCAGGTGGTCGAGGCGCGCGACGACGCGCGGCTGCAGCAGACCCTGGCGATCGCGCCGCATGCCAGGCGCGCGCATCCCACGGCGGAACACTTCCTGCCGCTGCTGGTGGCCGCCGGCGCCGCGGCCGGTGACGAGGCGGTGCGGACGCTGGAAGGCGGCATCACCTATGGCGTGATCGCCATGGATTCGTACCTGTTCGGCGCGCAGCCGCAGGGAGCGGCGGCATGAGCGAAGCACTGGTATTGCAGCGGCCACCGCTGCCGAAGGAGCTGGTGCTGCTGTTCCACGGCGTCGGCGCGAGCGCGCGCGACCTGGCACCCGTGGGCCAGCGCATCGCCGCCGAATTTCCGGCCGCCGTCGTCGCCAGCATCCCGGCGCCGGATCCGTCCGACCTGGGCTCAGGCCGCCAATGGTTCTCGGTGCGCGGGGTGACGGAGGAGAACCGGCCGGCGCGCGTGCAGGACACCCTGCCGCGCTTCCTGGCCACGGTGCGCGACTGGCAGCAGCAGACCGGACTCGGGCCCGAACAGACCACGCTGGCCGGCTTCTCGCAGGGCGCGATCATGTCGCTGGCTTCGACCTCCGCGCCGCAGCCGCCGGCCGCACGCGTGGTGTCGCTCTCGGGTCGGTTCGACCAGCTGCCGTCCCGGGCGCCGGCCGGCGTCCGCTTTCACTTCATCCATGGCGACCAGGACCCGGTGATCCCCGCCGGCCATGCCGCCGCCGCGGTGCAACGGCTGCGGGAGTTGGGCCTGCCCGTCACTCTGGACCTGATCCCCGGCCTCGGCCACGGCATCGATGCACGCGCCCTGGCGGCGCTGCTGGAGAGGCTGCGGGGGTGAACGTGCTGGTCGAAGTGATCGAGGCTGGCCCCGGCGGATCGAGGGTCAGCCGAGGATGACGACCCG
This sequence comes from Ramlibacter sp., assembly GCA_028292195.1. GTDB lineage: Bacteria > Pseudomonadota > Gammaproteobacteria > Burkholderiales > Burkholderiaceae_C > Ramlibacter. The sequence continues at coordinate 2,980 of JAQGMU010000198.1, forward strand.
CGCGTTCGGGAAGCGGGCGTAGGGGTCGTAGCCGCGCAGGCCTTCTCGCAGCGTCGGCTCGTGTTTCTCGGCGATGCGCAGGCGCTGGGCCGGCTTCGCCCGCCACATGGCGTCGAGCAGGTCCTGGTCGAAGCGCAGGAGCACCGGTGCGGCATAGGGGTAGCGGGCGCCGGGTTCGTCCATGATCGACCACGAAATCACGACGTTTCCATTGGGCGTCTGGGCCGCCAGCGAGTGCGGCGGGAACAGGTGCTTGTAGGACTGCCAGAACACCGAGCGGACGTTGTCCAGGGAGCCCACGCCGATGTGGGGCGGCTGGGTCGTCGACGGCTGGGTTTCGGGGGTGTCGTACTTGCCGGCGCTGCGAAAAGTCATCCAGACCGAGGTCTTGCCGGGTCGGTCGGGGGTGCTGGCCGAAAGGGTCCTGTCCATCTGAAAACCTCCAGGAGGGAACAAATGTTGGGGGCCGGTGGTACTTTGATCTGTAGGACGGCGCCCACAACCATGTCAGCCAAAGCGCCGTAGCCGAGCTGGAAACCGGCGCCGAGCTGGAGCCCTACTATCATTGGGGTAAGGGAGCTTTAACCGGCCGGCCGTGGCAATGAAGCCGAGCCGGCAGCCAACCACGCGCAAATGCCCAATATCGCCGTCGTACTGAAGGAAGAGATCGCCCGCCTGGCGCGCAAGGAAGTGCGCGCCCAAACCCAGGAGTTCAAGAAGGCCTCGGCCCAGTACCGGACCCACATCGCCGCGCTGCGCAAACGCATCGAGACGCTGGAGCGGCAGGTGAAGCGCGCCAGCAAATCCATCGGCCGCGGCGCCGCAGCAGCGGCTGCCGGGGAAGAAGCGAGCGACGAATCCACTTCGCGCCGCTTCAGCCCGACGCGCCTGGCCGCGCAGCGCCAGAAGCTGGGCCTGTCGGCCGCCGACTTCGCCACCCTGCTGGGCGTGTCCGGCCAGTCGGTCTACAAGTGGGAACACGGTGAGTCGCGGCCGCGCGCGCGCCAGCTAGAAGCCATCGCCGCGGTGCGTGGCATCGGCAAGCGCGAAGCCGCCGCCCGGCTGGCCAAGCTGCAGGGGAGCTGATCCGCCCGATCCGGCGCGCTTGACGGACGCCGTCCTAGGCGTTCCGGCGCGGCCTGACTACAGAGCCGGGCCGAGGCCGCGGCGACCCTGTCGCCATGGACAAGCCCAAGATCGACTTATCCCGGACCGAGCTGGATTTCCTCAAGCGCCTGCTGCTGGACCTCCAGCAAGAGTTGGGCTGTGCGCGGGAAGCCACCGACGAGGAGCTGGTGGCGGCCATCGAGCTGTCGCTGGCGATGCTGCAATGGGACGGCAACGTCCCGCCACCGCTCGAGGCCCAGGTCGGCCTCGGCGCCGCGATCCAGCTGAAGCTGGGCACCGACGCCATGTATGCCTTCCAGGAATGGCGTACCGAGCGCCGCCGCCGGCCGACGTCGGTTCATTGACGCGGTGCCGGGCTTGACCCGGCATCACTCCTTGAACAGCTGCGCGATCAAACCGCGCAGCCAGCGGTTGCCGGGGTCGGACTCGAAGCGTCTGCTCCAGTGCAGCGAGACCACGAAGTCGCGCTGCGGGAAATCGGGCTCGACGATCGCGTAGCCGCCCTCGAAGCCGCGCGCGATGTTGCGCGGCATCACCGCGGCCAGGTCGGTGGCCCTGACGATGGAGGGCAGCACCATGAAATGCTCGGTCGTCAGGCGCAGCCGGTCCTCCAGCCGCAGCAGCTGCAGGATGTGCAGCGTGTCGGCATGGGTGCGCACGGCCACGAACTCGAGCTGCGCCAGGTCTTCCAGGAGGGCCTTGGCGCTGCGCCGCTTGCGCGCGAACGGATGGTCCTGGCGCAGCA
>JAQGMU010000223.1 GCA_028292195.1 Ramlibacter sp.
ATGTGTGTTTCTCCAGACGCCGGCCGGCATTCGGCTGCGTGCTTGCAGAATCTAGCGGCCGGGCCATGGCCCCGGCTGCAAGCGGCAAGGCCATGCCCTTGTAGGAAGCGAGCCCCGTCCCCGTTCCTGGCGTGAATTCGTCCCGCTCCAGCAGCCCGCCCGCCAGCCGGCGGCGCCGGCCTCAGAGCGTGAGGATGGTGCAGCCGGTGGTCTTGCGCGCTTCCAGGGCCCGATGCGCCTCGCGCACCTCGGCCAGCGGAAAGCGCTGATCGATGCGGATCTGCACCTTGCCGCTGGTGACCGCCTCGAACAGGTCGTCGGCCATCTCCTGCGTGGTCTCGCGGGTGGCGATGTGGGTGAACACCGTCTGCCGCGTGACGTACAGCGAGCCCTTGTTGCCCAGGATGGCGGGCGCGAACGGCGGCACCGGGCCGGAGGCGTTGCCGAAACTCACCATCAGGCCGAACGGCGCCAGGCAGTCGAGCGACTTGTCCCAGGTGTCCTTGCCGACCGCGTCGTACACCACCTTCACGCCCTTGCCGCCGGTGATCTCCTTCACCCGCGCCGCGAAGTCTTCCCTGCCGTAGTTGATGACATGGGCGGCGCCCAGCGACTTGGCCAGCGCGCACTTCTCGTCGGAGCCGGCGGTGCCGATCAACTGCAGGCCCAGCGCCCTGGCCCACTGCACGGCAATCAGGCCGACGCCGCCGGCGGCGGCGTGGAACAGCACGAAATCGCCGGCCTTCAGGCCGCCTTGCGGCAGCGAGCGCTTCAGCAGGTACTGCGCGGTGAGGCCCTTGAGCATCATGGCCGCCCCGGTCTCGAAGCTGATCGCGTCGGGCAGCTTGCAGACGCACTTGGCCGGCATCACGCGCACTTCGCAATAGGAGCCGGGCGGGTGGCTGGCATAGGCCGCGCGGTCGCCTGCCTTGAGGTGCGTGACGCCCTCGCCCACTGCCTCGACGATGCCGGAGGCTTCCATGCCCAGCGACAGCGGCATGGGCAGCTGGTACAGGCCGGAGCGCTGGTAGACGTCGATGAAGTTGAGGCCGACGGCCTGGTGGCGGATGCGGATCTCGCCCGGCCCGGGCTGGCCGACCTCGACTTCCACCAGTTCCATTTCCTCGGGGCCGCCATGCTGGCGGATACGGACGGCTTTGCTCATGGGTGTCTCCTGTCGTTGTCTCGCGATTGCCGCGCATCCTGCCATGAAACCGCAGGCGCCGCCTCAGCGCGGAAATGCCCCGTCGGCTACAGTGCCGCCTCCCCATGCAGCAACGCCTCACGCCGTCAACCGCCGCCCTCCTCAGCCTGCCGCCGCTGCTGTGGGCCGGCAATGCGGTCGTCGGCCGGCTGGTCGGCCCGCTGGTGCCGCCGCTCACGCTCAATTTCCTGCGCTGGGCGCTCGCCTTCGTGCTGCTGCTGCCCTTCGCCTGGCAACTCCTGCGGGCGCAAAGCCCGATCTGGCCGCGCATGCGCCGCTATGCGGTGCTGGGGCTGCTCGGGATCGGCTGCTACAACGCCTTCCAGTACATCGCGCTCAAGACCTCGACGCCGATCAACGTGACGCTGGTGGGCGCCAGCATCCCGGCCTTCATGCTGGCCCTGGGCGCGCTGTTCTTCGGCCAGCGCATCACGCGGCGGCAGGTGGTGGGCGCGCTGCTCTCCATCGCGGGCGTGCTGCTGGTGCTGGCGCACGGGCACCTGGAGCGGCTGGCGCAGGTGCGCTTCGTCGCCGGCGACCTCTACATGCTGGTGGCGACCGCCAGCTGGGCGCTCTACAGCTGGCTGCTGACGCGGCCGGGCGACCCGCCCGAGGTGCGCTCCGACTGGGCCGCGTTCCTGATGGCGCAGCTGGTGCCGGGCCTGCTGTGGTCAGGCCTGTTCGCGGCGGCGGAAACGGCGGTGACCACGCAGGCGGTGCAATGGGGCTGGCCGCTCGCCGCGGCGCTGGCGTTCATCGCGGTCGGTCCGGCCATCCTGGCGTACCGCTGCTGGGGCCTGGGGGTGCAGCGCGTCGGCCCCAACGTCGCCGGCTTCTTCTCGAACCTCACGCCGCTGTTCGCGGCGCTGTTCTCGGCCGCGTTCCTGGGCGAGCCGCCGCAGTGGCACCACGCGGCGGCGTTCGTCCTGATCGTGGCCGGGATCGTCGTGTCGTCGCGCCGATCCTGACGGTGGGGTCGCTGCGCGAACCCACCCTACGGATGCCGGTCACCTCGCAGGGTGGGTTGCCGCAGACACCCCACCATCAGGCGCTCGTAGGGTGGGTTGCCGCAGGCACCCCACCATCAGCGCTCAATAAGTTCCAGGGTAGGCGCCGCCGTCGATCAGCACGTTCTGCCCGGTGACGTAGCCCGCGTGCACGCTGCACAGGAAAGCGCAGGCGGCGCCGAACTCGTCGGCGTTGCCGAAGCGCAGCGCCGGGATGGTCTTCATGCGCTGCTCGCGCACTTCGTCTATCGACTTGCCGCTTTTCTTGGCGCCGCCTTCCATGGTGGCCTTGAGCCGGTCGGTGTCGAAGGCGCCGGGCAGCAGGTTGTTGATGGTCACGTTGGCGCCGGCCAGCTTGCTGGTGCGCGCCACGCCGGCGACGAAGCCGGTGAGGCCGCTGCGGGCGCCGTTGGACAGGCCCAGGATGTCGATCGGCGCCTTCACCGAGCTCGACGTGATGTTGACGATGCGGCCGAAGCCGCGCGCCGCCATGCCGTCGACGGTGGCCTTGATCAGCTCGATCGGGGTCAGCATGTTGGCGTCCACCGCCTTGATCCAGGCCTCCCGGTCCCAGTCGCGGAAGTCGCCCGGCGGCGGACCGCCCGCATTGGTGACGACGATGTCGAAGTCCTTGCGGAAGGCGAACACCTTGGCGCGGCCTTCGGTGGTGGTGATGTCGGCGGCGATCGGCTCGAGCTGCGTGCCAGCGGGCACCTGGCCGTCGGCCCGCAGCTTGGCGGCCGCCGCCTGCAGCGCCTCGGCTCCGCGCGCCACCATCACCACGTGCGCGCCCTCGCGCGCCAGCGCCTGCGCGCAACCGTAGCCCAAGCCCTTGCTGGCGCCGCCCACCAGCGCCCACCTGCCCTTGATGCCCATGTCCATGATCGTCTGCCTCTCGATGAAGTTGAATGCGGGAATGATACGCAGCTCGGGCTGTCCGCATCTGGTGGGGTCGCTGCGCGAACCCACCCTACAAGTCAGCCCGTAGGGTGGGTTCGCGCAGCGAC
>JAQGMU010000252.1 GCA_028292195.1 Ramlibacter sp.
GGCCACTTGGCGCCGCGCGGCAGGCTGCGGCTGCGCATCTCGACGTTCATCAGGCGGTCGATGTTGTCGCAGGCGATCGTGTCCACCGCCGGATCTTCCTGTCGTTCCATCTCAGTCCACCTTGGCGCCGGATTGCTCGATGACCTTGCGCCACTTGGGAACCTCCGCCCTGACCAGGGCGGCGAAATCGGCCGATGAGGACCAGTTGCCGTCGATGCCGGCGGCCTTGAACTTGTCCTGCAGGTCCCTGGAAGCGAGGGCGCGTTTCACCGCGCCGTTCAGGCGCTCGACGACGGCGGGCGGCGTGCCCTTGGGAGCGAACAGGCCCCACCAGCTGACCAGCTCGTAGTGCGGCACGGTCTCGGCGATGGTCGCAACGGCCGGCAGGTCGGCGGCACGTGCGAGGCTGCTGATGCCCAGCATCCGCAGCTTGCCCGAGCGCGCCTGCGGCATGGCCGAGGGCATGGTGTCGAACATCATGTCCACGTGTCCCGCCAGCAAGTCGGCCATCGCCGGTCCCGCGCCGCGGTACGGGATGTGGAGCAGGTTGGCGCCCGACAGGCTCTTGAACAGTTCGCCGCCCAGGTGCTGGGCCGAGCCCGGGCCGGCGGATGCATAGGTCAGGCCGGCGGCGGCCGGCATCGTCTTCGACAGCGCGATGAGTTCCGCCACGTTCTTGACCGGCAGGGTGGGCCGCACCACCAGCAGCAGCGAGGTCGACGCGACCTGCGAAATCGCCACGAAATCGGTGATCGGGTCGTATCCCACCTTGCTGTAAAGGCTGGGATTCACCGCGTGGGTGGCCGTGCTGCCCAGGACCAGGGTGTAGCCGTCGGCCGGCGCGCGCGCCGCCTGCTCGGTGCCCAGGCTGCCGCCGGCGCCGCCCCTGTTGTCGATCACGACCGGCTGTGCCAGCAGTTCGGCCAGCTTCTCGCCGATGATGCGCGCCACCACGTCGGTTCCGCCTCCCGGCGGGAAGGGCGTGATCAGCCGGATCGGCTTGTTCGGGTAATCCGTCGTCTGCGCGGCGGCGGTGCCTAGCGCGAGCATGCCGGCGATGCCCAGGGCCGAAGCGAGGGCGATAAGTTTTTTCATGGGCGGAACTCCATCTGCGAAAGCAGTCTCCGGCAGCAGGCCCTTACCTCAAAGCGCATAATTTGGATGGGGCCATACAAAAGGCTGATGGCGGGAATGACGCAGGAAAATCGGCTGTTCGCATATGGCCACCTCAAACTCAGGCACCTGCAGTTGCTCTCGCTGCTGGAGACGGAACGCTCGATCACGAAGGCGGCGGAGGCCCTCAACCTGACCCAGCCCGCGGTGAGCGCGATGCTGCGCGAGCTCGAGTCCATCTTCGGCCTGCAGATGGTCCAGCGCAGCACGCGCGGGGTCAGCCTGACGCCCGGCGCCCGTGCGGCCCTGCGCCGCTTCTCCATCGCGCTGGCGGAGGTGGGCGCGGCACGCGACGAAGCCATCCTCGCGGACCAGAAGGCGCGGCAGCGCCTGCGCGTGGGTGCATTGACCGTTTCGATGGTGGAGCTCGTGCCCGAGGCCCTGCGCACGTTCCTGGCTTCAGCGCCGCAAGCGTCCGTCGAACTCTCGGAAGGCACGGTGGACGGCCTGACGGACCAGTTGATGCGCGGCGAACTCGATTTCGTCATTGGCCGCATCGGCTCCTCATGGGCGGGCTCCGTCGCGTCCGCGCAGCTTGCGCAGGCCAGGCTGTTCGACGAGCCGCGCTGCGTGGTGTGCCGCAAGGGCCATCCGCTCCTGGGCCAGGGGCCGGTGCGATTGCAGGCGCTGGCCGAACAGGGCTGGATCCTGTCGCCGCCGCCCTCATCGTCGCGCCTGCTGTTCGACGACCTGTTCCTGGAACGGGGGCTCGCGCCGCCGGCAGCCACCGTTGAATCGGCCTCCGTCCACTCGAACATGGCCATGGCGGCCAGCACGAACCTGCTGGCCCTGGCGCCGCTGGCGGTCGCCCGGCGCTACCTCGCCGTCGGACAGCTGGACAAGCTGCCCGTGGCGGTCGACCTGACGACCATGGCGATCTGGGGGATCTGGCGGCGCACCGGCGAGAACGACGCGCTGGTGACGCGGTTTCGCGACGCGCTGGTGCTGGCGAGCGTGGGGCGGGTGCGCAAGAGGTAGGGCCTCGCTCACGCGGACCACACGCGAAAGACGAACGCCCCCAGTGCCGCCGCGGTGGCCACCAGCGTCGCCAGGATCGCATTGTGATGAATGAAACGCGGCTGCTCGCGGCGGACGAGGCGCCCGCAACGTTGGGGGTCGAAGTGGCGTGAGCGCACAGGAAGTTCCCGGTGAGAGCGATTGCAAAAAGGGGCGCGAGGATGGGGCGTCGTCAGTGTAGGCAGGCCGCTCGCGAAGGGAAACGACCCGCTGCTACATGAGCAAGTTAGCTGTACTTCACGATCGCCTTGCCAGGCTGGCGCGGCTGAGCGAGGCATCGCTGCTGAGTCACTCGCGTTTGGCAGCAACGCGCCACCTTCCAGCCCGCATTGACACCCGGATACATCGCCTCGTCCTAAAGTGCCAGGACGCCCCACCGGCACCGAAACGAAACCTGAATGACAGGACCCGACATGAACAATCCCCTGGACACGCCGGTCTCCCGGCGTGATGTGCTCATCGCGGGCGCAGCCTCCGCAGCCGCGGGCGCCGCCAACGCGCCCGCAACGGCTGCCGAGGCGGCGCCGGCCCCGGCCCCGGCCGCCTCCATCCCCCGCGCGAAGGTCACGCTGAACGTCAACGGCCAGGCGCGCGCCCTCGACCTCGACACGCGCACGACCTTGCTCGATGCACTGCGCGAACACCTGCAACTGACCGGCACCAAGAAGGGCTGCGACCACGGGCAGTGCGGCGCCTGCACGGTGATCGTGGACGGCCGGCGGATCAACTCCTGCCTCTCGCTGGCCGTGATGCACGAAGGCGCGCAGGTCACCACCATCGAAGGGCTGGGGACACCCCAGCGCCTGCACGCCATGCAGGCGGCCTTCGTCAAGCACGACGGCTACCAATGCGGTTATTGCACGCCAGGGCAGATCTGCTCCGCCGTCGCCGTGCTGGACGAAATCAATCGCGGCATTCCCAGCCACGTGAGCGCGGACCTCACCGCCCGCCCGCTGCTGTCGGCGGAGGAACTGCGCGAACGCATGAGCGGCAACATCTGCCGCTGCGGCGCCTACTCCAACATCATCGATGCCATCACCGAGGTGGCGGGAGTCAAGGCATGAAGCCCTTCACCTACGAGCGCGCTTCGTCCCCCGCGCAGGCCGCCGCCGCCGTGATGCGCGTGCCGCAGGCCAAGTTCATCGCGGGCGGGACCAACCTGCTGGACCTGATGAAGCTGCAGATCGAAACGCCGGCGCACCTGGTCGACGTGAACGGCCTGGCCCTCGACCGCATCGAGCCGACGCCAGAAGGCGGCCTGCGCGTCGGCGCCCTGGTACGCAACACCGACCTGGCCGCCGACGAGCGCGTGCGGCGCGACTACGGCGTGCTGTCCCGCGCGCTGCTGGCCGGCGCCTCGGGCCAGTTGCGCAACAAGGCGACGACCGCCGGCAACCTGCTGCAGCGCACGCGTTGCCCCTACTTCTACGATACTGACCAGCCGTGCAACAAGCGCCAGCCGGGCAGCGGCTGCAGCGCGATCGGCGGCGTGAACCGCCAGCATGCGGTGATCGGCGCCAGCAGCGCCTGCATCGCGACCCACCCGAGCGACATGGCCGTCGCGATGCGGGTGCTGGATGCGAACGTGGAAACCGTCCGTCCCGACGGCCGCACCCGCGTCATCCCCATCGCCGACTTCCACCGCCTGCCCGGCACCACGCCGCAGGTCGAGACCACGCTGGAGCGCGGCGAGCTGATCACCGCCGTCACGCTGCCGCGGCCGCTGGGCGGCGCGCACATCTACCGCAAGGTGCGGGACCGCTCGTCCTATGCCTTCGCGCTGGTGTCCGTCGCGGCCATCGTGCAGCGCGACGGCACTGGCCGCGTCGCGCTCGGCGGCGTGGCGCACAAGCCGTGGCGCGTCGAAGCCGCCGAGGCCGCCATGCCGCAAGGCGCCCGGGCGGTATCCGCGCAGTTGCTCGCAGGCGCGCAGCCTGCGCACGACAACGCGTTCAAGCTCCCCCTGGCCGAGCGCACGCTCGCCGCCGTGCTCTCGCAAGCGAGGACCTGAGCCATGAAGTTCGAAACGCCTGCCACCACCAACCCGATCGACCAGCTCAAGGTCGTGGGCAAGCCGACGAGCCGCATCGATGGCCCGCTGAAAACCACCGGCACCGCTCCCTACGCCTATGAACGGCACGACGTCGCCCCCAACGCCGCCTACGGTTTCGTGGTCGGTGCCGGCATCGCCAAGGGCACCATCGCCTCCATGGACCTGCGCGCCGCCCGCGCCGCGCCCGGCGTCATCGCCATCGTCACCGCGCGCAACGCCGGCAAGCTGGGCAAGGGGAACTTCAATACGGCGAAGCTCCTCGGCGGACCGGCGATCGACCACTACCACCAGGCCGTGGCGCTGGTCGTCGCCGACACCTTCGAGCAGGCGCGCGCGGCCGCGCAGCTGGTGCGCGTGCAATACACCCGCGCGGCCGGCAAGTTCGACCTGGCGGCCCAGAAGGGCTCTGCCGCTATCCCCAAGGGCTCGGAGGTAGGCGGCTCGTCGCAATCGAAGGTGGGTGATTTCGACCATGCCTTCGCCGAAGCTCCGGTGCAGTTCGACGGGACCTACACCACGCCCGACCAGTCTGACGCGATGATGGAGCCGCACGCGTCGATCGCCGCATGGCAAGGCGACAAGCTCACGCTCTGGACCTCGAACCAGATGATCGACTGGAGCGTGGGCGACATGGCGAAGACCCTGGGCATTCCCAAGGCCAACGTCCGCCTGGTGTCGCCCTTCGTCGGCGGCGGCTTCGGCGGCAAGCTGTTCATCCGGGCCGATGCGCTGCTGGCCGCGCTCGGCGCGCGGGCGGCGCAGCGCCCCGTGAAGGTGGCGCTGCAGCGGCCCTTGATCGCGAACAACACGACGCACAGACCCGCCACCATCCAGCGCATCCGCATCGGCACCGCGCGTGACGGCAAGATCACCGCCATCTCCCACGAAAGCTGGTCCGGCGACCTGCCGGGCGGCAAGCCCGAGACCGCCGTCGGCCAGACCCGGCTGCTGTATGCCGGTGCGAACCGCGTCACCACGATGCGGCTGGCGGTGCTGGACCTGCCCGAGGGCAATGCCTTGCGCGCCCCGGGCGAGGCGCCCGGATTGATGGCCCTTGAAATCGCGATGGACGAAATGGCCGAGAAGCTCGGGATGGACCCGGTCCAGTTCCGCATCGTCAACGACACGCAGGTCGACCCGGAGAAGCCGGAGCGGGCGTTCTCGCAGCGGCAGCTGGTCGAATGCCTGCGCCTGGGCGCGGAGCGTTTCGGCTGGAGCCGCCGCAACGCCCGGCCGGGCCAGGTGCGCGACGGCCGCTGGCTGCTCGGCATGGGCACGGCCGCCGCGTTCCGCAATAACCTGCTGACCAAGTCGGCGGCGCGCGTGCGCCTCGACAACCGGGGCGTGGTCACGGTCGAGACCGACATGACCGACATCGGCACCGGCAGCTACACGATCATCGCGCAGACCGCCGCGGAGATGATGGGCGTGCCGCTCGAGAAGGTGATCGTGCGGCTGGGGGATTCGACCTTCCCGGTTTCCTGCGGTTCGGGCGGGCAATGGGGCGGCAACAATTCGACCGCCGGTGTCTACGCGGCCTGCGTGAAGCTGCGCCAGGCCGCGGCGGAGAAGGTCGGCATTCGCGCGCAGGACGTCGTGTTCGCCGACGGCATGATCCGTGCCGGCGAACAGGCCGTTGCGCTGGCCGAAGCGGCCGGCCCCGACGGCCTGATGGCGGAGGACGCCATCGAGTACGGCGACCTGAACAAGAAGTACCAGCAGTCGACCTTCGGTTCGCACTTCGTCGAGGTGGCCGTGGACTCCGCGACCGGCGAGATCCGCCTGCGCCGCATGCTGGCCGTCTGTGCCGCCGGCCGCATCCTCAATCCCAAGTCCGCCCGCAGCCAGGTGATCGGCGCCATGACCATGGGCGCCGGGGCCGCGCTGATGGAGGAACTGGCGGTCGACAAGCGGCACGGCTTCTTCGTCAACCACGACCTGGCCGGCTACGAAGTGCCGGTGCATGCGTACATCCCGCACCAGGAGGTGGTATTCCTCGACGAGACGGACCCGATCTCGTCGCCGATGAAGGCCAAGGGAGTCGGTGAGCTCGGCCTGTGCGGCGTCGGCGCCGCCATTGCCAACGCCATCTACAACGCGACCGGCGTGCGCGTGCGCGACTACCCGATCACGCTCGACAAGCTCCTGGACAAGCTGCCGCCGGTGGCCTGATCAGAACACCAGCGTGTAGGCCATCACCAATGTCGCCGCCAGCATCGCCCCCGTCGCGGCCCAGCCCAATATCTTCCATTTCAGGTGGATCGTGATGCCGGCCATCAGCCTCTCGTTGGACGCAGTCACCATCACGGCGACCATGATGGGCACCGAGATCACCGCATTGATCACCGCCGCCCAGTACAGCGTCTTGATCGGGTTGAGGCCGGCGAGGCTGATCAGGACGCCGATCGCCATCGCGGCAGCCAGCACACCGTAGAAGGCCGTCGCGTGGCCAAGGGGCTGGTCGAGGCCCTTGCGCCAGCCGCGCAGGCTCGCGACCGCGTCGGCAGCCGAGCCGGCCAGCACCGGCAGCGCGAGAAGTCCCGTCCCGATGATGCCGGCGGCGAACAGGAGGTAGGCAAAGCGGCCGGCGATCGGCAGCAGTGCCTGAGCGGCCTGCGTCGAGGACTCGATGTTCAGCTTGCCTTGCGCGTGCAGCGTCGCAGCCGACGCCACGATCATGAAGAACGCCACCAGGTTGGACACGCCCATCCCCACATACGTGTCGACCTTGATGCGCCTGAGCTGCGCCCTGATCTGCCCCGGCGCCGTGCGCAGCGGCTTGTCCTCGGGCACCCGCCTGATCTCTTCGACCTCCTGTGCCGCCTGCCAGAAAAAGAGATAGGGGCTGATGGTGGTGCCGAGGATCGCGACGATCGTGGTCATGTAGTCGCGGCTCCATACGATGTGCGGCAGCAGGGTTGCGCGTGCCGCCGCCGGCCAGTCCACATGCGCCACGAAAGCGACGCCGACATACGAGAAGACGGCCAGCGTCAGCCATTTCAGGATGCGCACGTAGCGCGCGTAGGGCAGGAAAACCTGCAAGCCGAGGGACAGCATGCCAAAGCCGATGGCCAGCCACTTCGCGTCCCAGCCGCTGATCAGATTGGCGGCGTCGGCCATGGCGCTGATGTCCGCGCCCAGGTTGATCGTGTTGGCACCAACCAGCAGGACGATCAGGAGGAACACGACCGGCCGCGGGAACTGGCGCGCGAAGTTCTCGGTGAGTCCCCGCCCCGTCACCCGTCCGATGCGGGCGCTGGCGAGCTGGATGCCCACCATGAGCGGGTAGGTGAAGAGGACGGTCCAGGCGACGGCGTAGCCGAACTGCGCACCGCCCTGCGTGTAGGTGGCGATACCGCTTGGATCATCGTCGGCGGCTCCGGTGATCAGGCCGGGCCCCAGCGCGCGCCACCAGGCCTTCTTCGGTGGCGACTCTGGCTCCGGCACTTGCAGTTCGGCCACTGGCATCGGCTGTCTCTCCCCTTCGGGTGGTGATTTGCGGCCATGCCATGCTACAGGGGCCCGCGCAGCCGCGGGGTCAGGCAGCGGTCGGAGTCCTCCGACCTTGCCGGCTTGCCTATGCGCCCAGCGCCGCCACCGCCACGCGAATCCGCTCGCAAGCCTGCTCTATCACTTCCTGCGCCGTGGCGATGGAAATGCGGAAGAACGGAGACGTGCCGTACGACGAGCCGGCGACGACCGCCACGCCGGCGGCATCGAGGAAGTACATCACCACGTCGTGGTCGGTTTCCAGCTTCTTCCCGTCCGGCGTCCGGCGCCCGATCAGCCCGCCGCAGTTGATGTACAGGTAGAACGCCCCGCCCGGCGTGCGGCAACTCAGGCCCGGAATGGCATTGATCAATTCCAGCGCGCGGTCACGGCGCCGCCGGTACGTTTCGACCCAGCCTGGCAGGAAGGTCGCTTCGGACTGCAGCGCCGCCAATGCCGCCGCCTGGCTCACGGAGCTCGCGTTGCTGGTGGATTGCGACTGCAGCATGTCGAGGGCGGCAACGATGTCCTTCGGACCAGCTGCGTAGCCGATGCGCCAGCCCGTCATGGCGTAGGTTTTGGAAACGCCGTTCACCAGCACGGTCCGGTCGCGCAGCGCGGGCTGCACCTTCAGCAGGTGCGGCGTCTCCTCGCCGTCGAAGCGGATGTGCTCGTAGATGTCGTCGGTGAGGATCATCACGTGCGGATGGCGCAGCAGCACGTCGGCGAGCAGCGCCAGCCGCCCGGCGCTGTAGGCGGCGCCGGTCGGATTGGTCGGCGAGTTGAGGATCAGCCAGCGCGTGTTGGGCGTGATCGCTGCTTCCAGCACCGCCGGGGCGAGGCAGAAGCCGTCCTCTTCGGTCGTGTGCACCACCACCGGCGTGCCGTCGCAGGCCAGCGCCATGTCGGGATAGGACACCCAGTACGGCGCCGGGATGATCACTTCATGCCCGGGCTCCAGCGTGACGGCCAGCGTGTTGAAGATGGCGTGCTTGGCGCCGCAGGTGACGATGATCTCGCCCGGCGAATAGGCGAGGCCATTCTCGCGCTGCAGCTTGTCGGCGATCGCCAGCCGCAGCGCCATGGTGCCCGAGGTCTGCGTGTAGCGCGTCTCCCCCCGCTCGATGGCTTCGCAGGCCGCCTTGCGGATGTGGGGCGGCGTCTCGAAGTCCGGCTCGCCGACCACCAGGTTCAGGATGTCGTGGCCCTCCCGGCGCAATTGGGCGGCGCGGTCCTGCGCGGCGCTGGTCGGGGACGGCTTGATGCGGCGCATGCGCGCACAGATTCGGCTTTCGGTCACTGGGGGTTCCTTGCAGGGTTGACCGATCCTAGGCAAGGCCCGCCCCCCGGCCAAGACGGCTTTCTTCTGCGGCCATTCGGCTTGCTTATGGGCGTTCGCCCGAATTGACCCTGGCGCGGCCCTTGCTAACATTTTTGGGTGAACCTGCGCCGCCTCAAGTACTTCATCAAGATCGTCGACGTCGGCAGCGTCACCCTGGCCTCCGAAGTCCTGCACATCGCTCAGCCGGCGCTCAGCCAGCAGATCGCCACCCTGGAAGGCGAATTCAACCAGCAGTTGCTGGTGCGCACCGCCAAGGGCGTGAAACCGACCGAAGCCGGCAAGACGCTCTACAAGCATGCCCAGGCGATCCTGAAGCAGGTGGAGCAGGCCCGGCTGGAGGTGCGCAACGCTTCCCACGCCCTGACCGGCAAGGTTTCGGTCGGCCTGGCGCCAGGCACGGCCGCCTCCGGCCTGGCCTTGCCGCTGCTGCGGGCGATCCGCGGCCGCTATCCCGAAGTCCTGCTGCACCTGAACGAGAATTTCGGCACCACTTTGGCGGACCTCATCGCCGATGGCCGGATGGACATGGCCGTCCTGTACGGCAGCCGCGTCGCACCGGGACTCACCTTCTTCCCGCTGCTGCACGAGGAACTGGTCCTGGTCGGGCCGCCGAGCGGCCCGGCGGCACAGGGCGCCATCACGCTGTGCGAAGCCGCGAAGATGCAGTTGCTGATGCTGCGGCCGCACAACGACATCCGCAAGGTGATCGACGAGGCCTTCCTGCGCGCGCAGGTGGTGCCGGACGTGGCGGCCGAACTCGAATCGACGCCGACCCTGATCGACGCCGTCGCCAGCGGCCTGGGCGCTGCCATCCTGCCGCTGTCGGCGGCCCGGCTGGTCAGCCAGGGCTGCCGCGCGCAGCTGTGGCGCATCTCGGACCCGATCGCCCGCGTGCCGCTGGCGCTCTGCACTTCCGACCACCTGCCCATGGCGCCGGCCGCGCTGGCAGTCAAGGGCGTGCTGCTCGAACTGGCGGAGGAACTGGCGCTCGCGATCGGGGCCACCCAGTCCCTGGAGCTGGTCGAGGGGCTGCCGGCGCCATGACGGTCAACTTCAAGACCCTCAACAGCTTCGTCAAGGCGGTCGACTGCCGGAGCCTGTCGGCGGCGGCACAGCAACTCCACATCGCGCAGCCTGCGCTCAGCCAGCAGATCAGCCTGCTGGAGGCGCACTTCCAGCGCAAGCTGCTGATTCGTTCCAACGTCGGCGTCACGCCGACCGATGCCGGCCGGGAACTGTACCGGCATGCGCTGACGATGCTCAAGCAGCTGGAAATCGCCGAACACGAAGTGCCGCGCACCGCCAACGTGGTGAAGGGCCGGGTGTCGGTGGGGCTGGCCACCTACAGCAGCGTCTCGGTGCTGGCCGCGCCCCTGTTGCGGCGGGTGCGCGAGGAGTACCCGCACATCAACCTTTTCATCAACGACAACTTCGGCCTGGTGCTGAGCGAAATGGTCATGTCGGGCACGATGGACCTGGCGGTGATCTACGGCACGCCGGCGATCCGCGGCGTGCGCATCCAGCCGCTGCTGCTGGAGGAACTGTTCCTGATCGCGCCGCCGGATTCGCCGCTGGCCGCCAATGGCGGCGAACCGGTCACGGTGGCGGCCCTGGCCGGCACCGAGCTGCTGCTGCCCGGGCGCATGCACCTGCTGCGGCAGCTCATCGACCAGGCCTTCGAGCAGGCCGGCATCGCGCCTCGCGTCACTGCCGAAATCGAGTCGCTGGCGACCCTGCGCGAGGCCATCGCGGCGAACCTCGGTTCCACCATCCTGCCCTGGGCGGTGGCCAACACCTTCGTGGGCGCGCGAGCGCCGGTGATCCGCCGGGTGGCGGAGCCGACCTTGCGCGCCACGGTCTCCATGTGCGTGCCGGAGAACAAGCAGGTTTCCGAGCCCGCGCTGGCGGTGGCCGACATCCTGTCGCAACTCGTGCGCGAGCTCGCCAGCTCCGGCCAGGCCTACGGCATCGAGGAAGTCGCCGCCGGCTGACCGTGGGCCGCGAAGCTGGGGTCGGCGGACGCCGAACCCAGCCTACTTCGAAGTGATCTCGCGCATCTGCTGCACGCCCGCAGCCACGAACGGGTCGGCATGGTAGTAGAGCAGCTGCGCACCGGCCGCCACCAGGTGCGCGGCATCGTTCTTCACCACCAGCGTGCCGGCGGCCTTGCCGGCGCCACGGATTTTCGCCAGCGCCGCGTCCACCGCCTCCACCACCTGCGGCGGGCGCCGCTCGCCCGGCTTGAGGCTGGGGGAGAAGCCCATGGACTGCGACAGGTCGCCGGGCCCGACGAAGAAGACGTCTATGCCCTCCACGGCGAGGATTTCGTCGAGGTTGCGCAGCGCTTCCACCGACTCGATCATCGCGATCAGCAGCCGCTTCTCGTGGTCGTCCGGCACGGCGTAGCGGAAGTTGTAGACCACCTCGCGCGCCAGCGCCGCGGTGTGCACCAGCGGCACCATCACGCCGTCGGCGCCGGCGTTCAGGCAGCGCGTGATGACGGAGCGCTCCTGGTTCTGCGGCCGGACTATGCCCCAGCCGCCGCCGTAGCGGGCGGCCTTGGCCATGTGGTGGATGTCCTCGTAGCTGGCCAGGCCGTGCTCGCAGTCGATGAAGACCGAGTCGGCGCCGGAGCGCACCAGCTTCTCGCACAGCGTGGGGGAGACGTGGTTCGGGTTGACCATCAGCACCGGGGTGCCGCTCGCCAGCCTGGTCTTGAGTGAATCGTTGCTCATGCCGTCCTCCTGTTTCAGGATTTGCCGGGGGTGCCGGGTGTGCCGGGTGTGCCGGGCGTGCCGGCGGGCGCGCCCATCCAGCGGCTGATCTCGGTGTCCGGCCCCTGGTCGCGCGCGTGCGTCGGGCTGATCACCAGTTCCTCGATGGTCGCGCGGGCGGGCAGCGCGCAGCACAGCAGGATGGCGCGGCCGACGTCGTCAGGATCCACCATGGCGGCGCGTTCGTCGGCACTCGGCGGCCGCACGCGCGTGTCCATGATGGGCGTGTTCACTTCGCCGGGCAGGATGGTGGTGGCGCGGATGCCATCGTTGCGGAAGGTCGCATACAGGTACTTCATCAGGTTCTGCACGCCGGCCTTGGCCGCGCCGTAGGGTGCGCCGCCCAGCAGGCCCGGCCGCACGGCGGCCAGCGAGGAGACCGTCACGATGGTGCCGCCGCCCGCGGCCAGCATGCCGGGCAGCACCGCCTGCACCAGCACGTAGACCGCGTTCAGGTTCACTTCGATGGCGGTGTCCCAGTCCCCGGACTCGATCCAGCGGATGTTGCGCACCTGGCTGGAAGCGCCGGCGTTGTTGACGAGGATGCGCACAGCCCCGACTTCACGCGTGGTCCATTCCACCAGTTCCTGCAGTTGCTTGCGGTCAGTCAGGTCCGCGACGCGGGCGCGCGCGTGGCCGCCGGTGCGCTCGATCTCCGAAGCCACTGCCTCCAGCGGTTCGCGCCGGCGCCCGACCAGCACCACCTGGGCGCCCTCGCGCGCCAGGTGCAGGGCCGCGGAACGGCCGATGCCGCTGCCGCCGCCGGTGACGATGGCCACCTGCCCGCGCAGCGCGCTCACGACGCGTTCCCCTTGTAGCCGTAGGCCGTGCGCGCGTGCTCCGGCGAGACCAGGCCCTGGCGCAGGTCGTTCTCCACCAGCTCGCGCGGCCGCTCCAGCGGATTGCCCCAGCCGCCGCCGCCCGGCAGTTCCAGCTCGAGACGCTCGCCGGGCTCCAGCGTGATCTTGCCCTTGGGGAAGACGGCTTCGCCATTGCGGCGCACCGCGCCGTTGCTGCCGTCCTGGCCGCCGACCACGCCGAAGCAGGGATGCTTGACGCGCTCGGTGGAGAGGTAGATGTTCATCGGCCGGTCCGAGATGTTGCGCAGCACCCCGCGCTGCCCCAGGCCGCCGCGGTATTTGCCGGCGCCGCCGGAGTCGGCGATCAGTTCCTTGCGTTCGGTCAGCACCGGCACCGCCAGCTCGTACATCTCGATCGGCGTGACCTTGCAGTTGGACGGAAAGCTCAGCGTGTCCAGGCCGTCCATGTTCGAACGTCCGCCCTGGCCGCCATGGAAGTTCTGCGCGCTGCCGTAGGCCGTGCCATCGGCCGTGTGGCCCTGGCAATTCACGCCCCAGATGGGCGCGCCGCCGCTGTCGCCCATCACCTTGTCGGGCACCACCTGCTGCAGGGCGCGGAAGATCAGGCTGGGAATCACGTGTCCCACCAGGTTGCGGGCGCTGCCGGCCGCGTGCGGGTGCGGATGCAGGATGGAGCCGAGCGGCGCTTCGTCCGTGATCGGCAGCATGCAGCCCTCGTTGTTGGGCGTGTCCGGGTCCAGCAGGCACTTGAGCGCATAGACCGTGTGCGCCACCCGGTAATGCGGCACCACGTTGATGCCGCGCGCGACCTCCGGCGAAGTGCCGGCGTAGTCCACGTGGATGGAGTCGGCGCGCACCTGCACGTCCACACAGAGCTTGACGTCGCTCTCGAAGCCGTCGATGGTCACTTCCGCCTTGTAGCTGCCTTTCGGCCAGGCGGCGATGGCCTTGCGCATGTGCGCTTCGGAACGGCCGTGGATCGCGGCACCCAGGCCATCGAGATCCTCCATGCCGTATTCGCCCATGAAGCGCAGCAGCTCGCGGCTCATCACCGCGTTGGCGGCCACCATGCTCTGGATGTCGCCGCGCACCTCGTTGGGCAGCCGCACGCTGGCCTCGATCACCGCGAAGACGTCGGTGTTCGGCTGGCCGGCCTTGTACAGCTTGAGCATCGGGATGCGGATGCCTTCCTCGAACATGTCGGTGGAGTCGGGCGACTGCGGCCGTCCGCCGATGTCCGGCAGGTGCGCAATGCTGCCGGCATAGGCCACGATCTTCCCCTTCAGGAACACCGGCGTCAGCATCACCATGTCCGGCAGGTGGCCGGTGCCGATCACGGGATCGTTGGTGGCCAGCACGTCACCCTCGACCAGCGTCTCGGCGGGAAAGGCCGGCAGGAAATGGTTCTGCGCCGCCATCGGCAGCGAGGTGATGAACACCGGGATCGACCAGGTGCACTGCGACAGCGCGCGGCCCTTGGCGTCCAGCACCACGGTCACGTAGTCGTGGTTCTCGCGCACGATCGGCGAGAAGGCGGTGCGCCCGAGCGCGCTGTCGGCCTGGTCGGCGATGAACACGAGGCGGTCCCACATCACCTGCAGGGTGATCGGGTCGTTGAAGTCGGCTTGCTTTTCGCTCATGTTCGTCTCAGTCCAGGTGCATGATCAGGTTGAATTGCTCGTCCAGGGCGAAGCGGCCTCTCGGGCCGACCACCACGGTCGATTCGCGTTGCTCCACGATGGCCGGGCCCGCGACCTCCTGCCCCGGCTGCATCGCGTAGTGGTCGTACACCGGGGTGTCGACGTAGCCGCCGGACTCCTGGAAGTACACCGGCCGGCGGCCCTTGAGCGCCTTGCCCGAGCTGGCGGAACTGGCGCGCATGCGGCTGGGCGTCACGTCGCCCTTGGGGCCGCGGGCACGGATGCGCCAGGTGATGACCTCCGCTTCGGTGCCGGAGACGTTCCGGCCATAAAGCTTGATGTAGGCGTCGTGGAAGCGCACCAGCAGTTCGTCGAGGAAGGCCTTCGCGCCGGGTTCGCCGTCCGGCAGGTTGACCGAAATCTCGTGGCCCTGCCCCACGTGCCGCATGTCCGCCGTGTAGGAGTAGCGCACGTCTTCCACCGCGACGCCGCTGGCCAGCACCACCTCGCGGCCCTGCGCGGCCAGCTTGTCCAGCACCTCGCGCACCTTGTTCGCGTCCCAGGACGGAATTGACATCGGCAGGCTCGCCGACAGGTCGGCGGCCACCGGCGCACCGAGCAGGCCGACCGCGGAGGTCACGCCGGCGCCGAGCGGGCAGATCACCTTGCGCAGGCCGAGCTTGCGCGCCACGCCGTAGGCATGCACCGGGCCGGCGCCGCCGAAGGCGATCATCGGCAGGGTGCGCGGGTCGACGCCGCTGTCGGTGGCCTGCATGGCGGCCGCTTCGGCCATGCTCTCGTTGACCATGTCGTGGATGCCGAAGGCGCAGCGTTCCAGCGAGATGCCCAGGCCATCGGCCAGCCGGTCCATCGCCTTGCGCGCCGCCGGCCGGTCCAGGGCGAAGTCGCCGCCCAGGAAGGAGCGTTCGTCGACGTAGCCGAGCAGCAGGTCGGCATCGGTCACC
>JAQGMU010000287.1 GCA_028292195.1 Ramlibacter sp.
TCGCGCGCGCGCGGCGTCGTGTCGCGTGGCCCCGTGCGCCAGCGCGCGGCAAGGTCCGCCCGCAGCAGCAGTCGCGCCGCCAGCGGTGCGGACAGGTCTGCCTCCACCGCGCCGGATCCGACCTGCGCGAGCGCGGCGAAAGGGGGCACAGCACACTCCTCGCCGCACGAGAGGCCGAGCAGAGCCGCGACGCGTGCCATCGCGTCCTGCCGGCAACTGCTGGCAAAAGCGCGCGCCAACGGACCCGGGTCGGCAGCGTCGGGGAAAAGGGCGCGCAGAAGGCCGGCATCCTTGTCCTCCGGCAAGCTGAGCCAGGCCTGCGCATCAAAGGCAAGCCAGCGCGCCGCAAGCACAGGCTGCTGCCCCGCCGGCCGGCAGCGCGGCACCGCTGCGTCGCACGCCATGCCCCACGCTGCGCACCACTGGGCCAGCAGGTCCTGCAGGGCGGTCGCCAGCGCCTGCAGTCCGCGTTCGTCCCACCAGTACAACGGACGCGCCGTATCGGCTGGCCGCCAGGGCCCTGCGCCGGATGTGTGGACTGCGGACATCACTTCGACTTCATCCGGAACAGTTCCTGCAGCATGTCGTTGGCCGTGGACAGGACCTGCGACGAGGCCTGGTAGCCACGCTGCATGACCACCAGGTCGCTGAACTCCCGCGACAGGTCGACGTTCGAGATCTCGAGCACGCCGGTGCGCACCGCGCCGAACGCTCCTTGACCGGCGACACCGGTTTCCCAGGCCAGGCCGTTGGCCTGCGCGAACTGGTTGGCGCCTTCGGGCCGGACGGCGTCGGGCGTGCGGAAGCGCGCCAGCAGCAGACGCGCGCCCTTGACCGTATCGCCGTTCGAATAGCTCGCCACCAGCGTGCCGGTGGCGTCGAAGCTCACCTTGCTCAGGTCGCCCGGCGCCAGGCCGTCCTGCGCGGTCATGGCCAGAGTCGACAGGTTGCCCGACGCGAAGGACGTCACGTCGCTGCTGAAATCCAGCGTGAGCTGGCGCGCCTCCCGGCCGGCGGGTTGGTAGGAGAAACTCAGTTTCGCGGTGGCTGCCGTGGGCTTGCCATCCGCGAACACCAGCTGCCCGCTGCCCACACTGGTGGTGCCGTCCAGCACGGCAAGGTCCCAGGTGCCGGTGGCAGGATCGGAGTTGGTGAGTTTGAGCGACAGGATGTGCTGCTCGCCGATCGCGTCGTAGACCTTCACGGAATTGACGGTGTGCTCGGTCAGCGTGCTGGACAGGTTGCCGGTGAAGCGAGCCGAGGTGGTCGGCTTGCCGGGCACGGTATGCAGTCCGTCCAGCTTGAGGTCGACCGGTTGGCCGCTGGCGTCCACGCCCACGACCGTGCTGCCGTCGATGCGGTTGACGAACAGGCCGTCCTGGTTGAACTCGAATTGCCCGGCACGCGTATAGCGCGTGGCGCCGTCGGCGGTGCGCAGCACGAACAGGCCCTCGCCATCCACGCCCAGGTCGAAATCGTTGCCGGTCTGGCGCAGGTCACCCTGGCGGAAGTCGAGCTGGGTGCCGCCGGTGGCCAGCCCATAGCCCAGGTGCGCCGAACTGCCGCCGGCGCCTTGCGATGCGGCGTAGAACAGATCCGAGAACTGCAGCGTCGCCGCCTTGTAGCCGGGCGTGTTCAGGTTCGCGGTGTTGTTGGCGATCACGCGCAAGCCCTTGGCATACCCGAGGAGGCCGGTCATGCCTACGTGGATGGAGTCGAGCATGTGAATTTTCCTGGGTCATCGGATCGCCGTCACCTGGCTGAGGCTCACGTCCGTGAGCACGGCGCCGGTACTGGTGCTCACACTAACTTTCGGCTGGTCGCCTTGCAGTGACAGGGAAGTCACCGTCCCTGTGACATTTCCGCTGTTGGTGGTGACGTCCACCGTGCGCCCGATCAGGCCCACGGATTGCAGCGCGGCCTGGTTGCCGATCAGCAGGTCGAGCTTGTCGTTCAGGCGCTGGCTCTGTTCCAGCGCGGTGAACTGCGCCATCTGCGCCATGAACTCCTGGTTGTCCATGGGCTTGAGCGGGTCCTGGTAATTGAGCTGGGTCAACAGGATCTTCAGGAAGTCCTGCAGGCCAAGGCTGTTGGCCTGGGACGCGGCGGGGGTCGATGCGCTGACGGGGCTGATGGCCATCACGGCTCCTCTCTGGATCGAATGGGTGCCGGCGCATGGCCGGCGACGGCTAGGCCGTTGCAGCGCACGTTGGCCAGCAAGAGGCCGGCGCGCTCGCATTGCCGGCGCAGTTCCGCCGCCAACCCGCTGGCGCGAGCCGCCACGTCGGCCGACGTGCCGTCCAGGCCCAGCCAGAACTGCAGGCCTTGCGGGCCCTCCTCGATGTGGACGCGGACAGCTGGCGATTCGCCCTTTGCAGCGGCGGCCGGAACTGTCGACCGCGGTTCCAGGAGATCCGTTGCCTCCGGCGCGCTATCGACCCGCGCCGCGAGTGGCTCTTCGCCTGGAATCACGGTGGCCCGGACTTGGTGACCGGAAGCGGGTGCCTGCATTGGCGCGACGACGCCCGCAATGTCTGGCGTAGCAACCGGGGCTTGCGCGGCGGCCAGGCTGCTGGCCGCAACGAGCGTCGAGGTGCCAAGCGGCCGCGATGCAGGCGTCGAGCGGAAATCCGCATCAAGCTGTCGGCCGCGTCCCGCGGGCCGCTCCAGGCTCTGCGCCGACGGTCGGTCTGGCATGGCCTCACCGGCAGGCAATCGGTCCGATCGGCAGAACCAACCCGCAGCCTGCGCGCGTTGCAACTGCTGCTGCCACGCCGTGGCTTCCCTCGGTCGGACTGCAGGTCCCGCGAGGCCCGCCGCGCCGACGTTCAACAGATCGATGTTCATTCCCGCTCGCCTCCTGCCGCGCGCGCAAGCCAGGCGAAGTCCGCCTCCTTGGCCGCGTCGCGCTGCGCCGCGTACGTGAATCGGGCGAGGGCCTGGTCCCTCACGGCGCTAAGGGAGTCGAGCCGTTGGCTGCAACGTTGGCATTCGGCCCGGGCGGCCGCGGCTTGGCTTTCCAGTTGCGCGCTCTGGGCTCGCGCACGGGCCAACCGTGCCTCCATGGCGGCCAGGTAGGCCAGCGCCTGTCCATGCGCGACCGGGTCGGCGCGGCGTTGCGTGGCCGCCAGCGCGGCGGCGGACTGGTCGGCGTGTGTGCCTTCGAGCGCGCGCAAGATGGCGCCCGCATGCTCGCAGCCCCGCAGCACCACGGCCAACCGGCCCCGGGCCAGGTCCAGGTCCCATTCGAGCTTCCGCTGCAGGGGAAAGAGCTTCCACTCGAATTTCATGGCGCGGACTTTCCACCGAGCGCCGTGGCAAGCGTGCGCAGCGCCTCCTGCCGAGGCACGCCGCCCGTTGCCTGCCGCAGCCACGCCTGCAACACTGCCTCCCGCCCCAGTGCCGCATCGAGCGCGGTGTTGCTGCCACGCTGGTAGGCCCCGATATCCACCATCTGCCGGTTGCGCTCCAGCAAGGCCAGCGTGCGCACGGCGGCGGCCGCCAGTTCGCGCTCGGCATCTCCGGCCAGGTCTGTGAACAAGCGACTGGCGCTCTTCAGGACGTCGATCGCCGGGTACTGGCCCTGCTGCGCGAGTTCACGCGACAACACGATGTGGCCGTCGAGGATGGCGCGCAAGCTGTCGGACACCGGCTCGTTCAGGTCGTCGCCCTCCACCAGCACCGTGAGCAGCGCCGTGACCGAGCCGCCGGACGGCGCGGTACCGCAGCGCTCGCATACCTGCGGCAGCTCGGCGAACACCGACGGTGTATAGCCGCGCGCCGTCGCCGGCTCGCCCGCTGCCAGGCCGATTTCGCGCCGCGCCATGGCCAGGCGCGTCATCGAATCCAGCGTCAGCACCACGTTGCGGCCCGCATCGCTGAAGTGGGCGGCCATGGCCACGGCAGCGTGGGCCGCGCGGACGCGCGCCAGGGCCGGCTGGTCGGCCGTCGCCACCACCACGATCGAACGCGCCAGGCCTTGCTCGCCGAGTTGCTTCTCGATGAACTCGCGCACCTCGCGTCCCCGTTCGCCGACCAGCGCGATCACGTTCACGTCGGCTTTCACGTGGCGAGCGATCATTCCAAGCAGCGTGCTCTTGCCGACGCCGCTGCCCGCGAAGATGCCGACTCGTTGCCCCTGGCCGAGTGTCAACAGGGCGTCGACGGTGCGGATTCCACTCTCGAGGACCTGTGTGATGCGGGGCCGTTCCATCGGGTTGGGGGGCGGCGTGTGCAGCGGACGTCGCTGTCGCAGCAGCGGGGGTGCACGGCCGTCCAGCGGAACGCCGAACGCATCGACGACGCGGCCAAGCAATGCGTCGCCAACGGCCACGGTCGACTGTTGGCCGAGGGCCATGACCTCGGCGCCCGCGGCCACGCCATGCACCGCGCCATAGGCTATCAGGGTCACGTGCCCGGCCCGCAGCCCGACGACTTCAGCCAGCACGCCGGCACCGGCCGCCCGCGGGACGATCCGGCACAGCTCGCCGAGCTCTGCCTCCGGGCCTTCGGCTTCGATGGCCAGTCCCTGCAAACGACGGACCCAGCCCACCCGCCGGTGCAGGGGCGCACGCTGCAGTTGCTGGCGGTAGGCCGCAAGTGCGCTCATGGGAGCCCTGCCGGCAACGTGCGTTCGTTGCGCGCCGCAAGCAGCGCGGCCTTCACTTCTTCGAGGATGCGATCGAGGCGCGCGTCCAGGGCGCCGCTCTCGCCGCGCACGATGCAGCCGCCATAGGGCACGTCCGGGTCGGCAACGCAAGTGAAGGGTCGACTGGCCGTCAATCCTTCGAGCAGCGGTGCGTCCGCGGGATGCAGATGCAGCGCCGGTGCACCATGTCCGCGCCACTGTTCCAGCAACTGGACGACCTGGGCCCGCACGCTGTCCGGTGTCACCGCGACGCGGCCCAGGACCCGGCCTATCGTCTCGTAGCACAACGCTACCATGTCTTCTTCCGCCAGCGCCAGCCATCGCTCCGCGGCGCGCTGCAACGCCGCCAGCGCGCCGGCCAGTTCTGCCCGCCGCTCGTCACGCTGGGCCGTGGCCTGGGCTTCGATCGTCGCAGCCATGGCCGTTGCCTCGACCCGGGCGGCATTGCGGCCCTGGCGCAGGCCCTCTTCATAGCCGGCTTGCAGGCCCTGCTCGCGTCCCTGCCGCAGGCCTTCTTCCTGTGCCGCCTGCAAGGCCAGGGTGAGCGCCGGGACACCGGGATCGGCAACGATCCGCCGTCGCACCGGCAGGGCCGTGCTTTCGTCGAGGAGCGGCTGTCGCAGGACCACTTGCGGGTGCGTCATGCAGCGGCCACTCCGCGCGTGTGCATGGGCCGTATCCGGTTCCACAAGCGCGTGGCAGCAGAAGTCCGCGGCGCTCCGATCTCTGCTGGGAGCATCCGCGCCAGGGCTTCGAACAGCGCGGCTTCAGCCAAGGGCCTGCGTGGGTCGGCCGCGGCCGCCGCCACGCGTTGTCGCCGGGCCGGATCGAGGCGTTCCAGCAGCGTCGTGCGCCACGCCCACGCCTGGTGGGCCAGCAGCAGCACCGCCAGCTCCGGTGGCTCCTCCTGCAGGCGGCCGGCGAGCCAGGCGACTTCGTCAGCGTTCAGCAGCTCCAGCCTCCCCATGGCGCTCGGGGGAGCCACCTCCTCCGCTGCCGCCGCGAGCTGCAGCACCGAGGCATCTGCCGGAATGCCGAGGCTGCGCAATTCCTGCAGCAAGGCCTGGAGACGGTCACGCCGCTGCGGCGGCAGGCTTTCGAGCAACCAGGCCTGGTCGAGCGGTGCCATCGCATGCAGCAGCAATGCCGCGCGCCGCAGCGCATTGCCGGGAGACGGGATCGGGTTCATGGCTTGCGTCCCGCAGCCGCCAGCAATGCTTCCTCGGTCTCGTCTTGCTGCAGCCAGGCTTCGACCCGGCGCAAGGCGAGCCGTCGTTGGCCCTCGGCCAGCGGTGCTGGTGCGGCGTCGAGTGGCGCTGTGCGGCGCCGGACCAGCAGCACCGTGGCCGTCAAGACCGCGAGCAGGAGCACGGCCGCCTTGGCGAAGAACATCCAGTCCCACGGGGGATCGGCCGGACTCGGCGATGCAGCCACGGAAGGCGCTTCGGTCGCTGCCGGCGCCGCGGCGGGAGCGGCGCCGAAGGACTGGACCACCACCGTGTCGCCCCGCTCGAACGAAGCGCCGACCGCAGCGGCCACCAGCCGTCGCACCTGTTCCTGCTGCTCCGCGTCCAGCGCCGGCCGCAGCACGGCCACCACCTGCAGGCGGCGGATCGAACCCGGCTGGCTCACGACCTGTTCGACGCGGCGGCCCGCCTGGTATTCGGCGTCTCTCTGCATGCTGCTGCCGCGGACCGCGCGCGCATCAGCGCCCCGCGGCTCCGGGCTGGCGCTGTCGCGCGCCGACTCGCGCTCGCGCACCAGCACGCCGGTGGTGGCGACGCCGCGGGCATCCGGCGCTGCAATGACATCCTCCGTGGTGACGCGCACCTGTTCCATGTTCAGCGTGGCGTCCACGCTCGCCAAGGCCTGGCCGGGACCGAACGCCCGTTCCAGCACCGCGCCGGCCTTGCGTGACAGGTAGTTCTCGGTTTCCCGCTTCAGGTCGAGCCGGGCGCTGCCGGTGCCGGACTCCTCGGCGTCGGTGGCCCGGCTGAGGGCGACCCCTTGCTGATCGACCAGTGTCACCTCCTGCGCGGTGAGGCCAGGCACTGCTGCCGCAACCAGCCGCTGGATCCCGTTCACCTGTTCGCCTCGCAAGGTGCGGCCGGGCCGCAGCGTCAAGGTGATGGCCGCCTTCGGTCGCGCGGACGGCTGCTTGAACAAACCCTGCTCCGGCAACGCCAGGTGGACGCGTGCGTCCTGCACCTCGGGAAAGGACAGGATGGTGCGCGTCAGCTCGCCCTGCAGGGCCCGCTGGTAGTTGACCTTCTGCGCGAACTCGGTCATGCCGAAGTCGCTGTTGTTGAACAGTTCCAGGCCCACTGCGCCGTGCAGCGGCAGTTCCTTGCCCATCAGCTTCATGCGGGTGGAATGCACCTGCGCCCGCTCGACCAGCAAGGTGGATCCGTTGTCCGCCACGGCATAGGCCACCTTCAGCTTGTCCAGCTCGGCGGCCATGAGGGCGGCGTCCTGCGGACGGAGGTCGGCAAAAAGCACGGCATGGTCCGGCCGCAGCAACCACCATGTCACCATCGCCATCAAAAGCACGATCCCGGCCAGCCCCACCGCCAGCCCGATCCGCGCACGCTGCTCCAGTGCCTGCCACCAGGTGTTCATCGCCCGCTCCTCAGATCTGCATCTTCATGACGTCCTGGTAAGCCTCCAGCACGCGGTTGCGGACCTGCAGCATCAGCTGGAAGGCGATACGGCTCTCCTCCAGCCGGATCATCACTTCGTGCAGGTTCTGCGCTTCGCCCAGTGCCAGCTGCTGCAGGTCGGCCTGGCTGGTTTTCAGCTGGGTATCGAGCGCATGCAGCCCCTCACTCACCAGCCGGCCAAACGGGAGATCGGCCGCGCCGGGCAGCGCCGCGGCCGGCGGCATGGTGCCCGGGACTTCGTCCTGCGCCGCGACGGCTGAAATCGGTTCCATGTCAGCCTGCCCTGCCGATCTCGAGCGTCTTCATGGCCAGCGTGCGCGCCGTATTCATGGCCGCGACGTTGGCCTCGTAGGACCGCATCGCCGTCATCAGGCTGACCATCTCGGTGGCCGGATCGACGCCGGGATAGGCGACGAAGCCCTGCTCGTTGGCCAGCGGGTGGCCCGGCTCCTGCACCAGCCGCGGCGCCACGGATTGCGGCTCGAGGATGGCGGTCGGAACGCTGGTCTCCAGGAGATCGGCGAACGCCGGCAGCGGCTGCGTCACCACCCGCAGCGGCTGGTAGCCCGCCGCGGCCGGGTGATGCGCCGACTGCGCGTGGGCCAGGTTGGCCGCCGCCACCTCGACCCGCGTGCGTTCCACCGTCATGCCGGCAGCGCTCATCGCAAACACGCGTGCATAGTCCATGGTCATTTCCTCCCATCGCCGGCCGCCGCCGACAAGAGCGCGAAGTGGCGCGACAGGCCCTGCGCCAGGGCCTGGTAGTGCACCGCGTTGCGCGCCATGTCGGCCATCTGCAGGTCGAGCTGGAGCGGAGCGGGGGCGCCGGCGTCGTCGACATCAGGCTCCAGCGCCGGCCGCAACGCTTCCAGGTCACGCGGCTCCACGCTGCCGCGCTCGTGCAGGCTGTTGCGGGCTTCGGCCAGCCGCGACTCGAACGCGAGCCGCAGCGGCGCATAGCCGGCGCTGTTGACGTTGGCGACGTTGGCCGCAATGGCCTGCTGGCGCAGCGACGCCGCTTCCATTGCCTTGGACAGCGTGGCGGTGGTGAGCGATTCGAGGGACGGGATCATGCGGACTCCATTCGCTTCATTGCACGACCAGCTCGCCATGCAGCGCGCCGGCAGCCTTGACGGCGCGCAGGATGGAAATGATGTCGCGGGTGCTGGTCTTCATCCGCGCCAGGGACTGCACGAGATCGGCGACGGTGCCGCCGCCCGCCAGGAAGCCGACGCCGGTCGGTTCCTCGACTGCCAGCTCCGTGTTGGTGACGACCGCGGTCGCCACCCCCGGGCCGGTGCGCTCGACGAACGTCGGCTGCGAGACGCTGTTCAGGCTGGAGATGGTGATCTTCAGGTCGCCGTGCGAAATCGCCACGCGCGACAGCCGCACGTCGCCGCCCGACACCACGGTGCCGGTGCGTTCGTTGATGACGACCCGCGCGCGCCGGTCCGGTTCGACCGCGACGTTTTCCAGCCGCGCCAGGAAGCTGACCGGCTCGGCCTGCAGCGCGGCCGGCACCTCGATCTCGATGCCGGCGGCATCGCGCGCCCGCGCCAGGCCCGCGCCCAGCTGGCTGTTGATGGCGGCCACCACCCGGCTGGCCGTCGTGTAGTCGGGTTCCGCCAGCACGAAGGTGACGTGCGACCGGGCCTGCGCCGATGGCGGCGGCATGCTGACCTCGACGGTCGCGCCGTTGGGAATGGCGGCTGCCGTCGGATGGTTCTTCTGCACCACATTGCCGTTGGCGTCGTAACGGTGGCCGCCCACCGACAGTGCGCCCTGCGCCAGCGCATAGATGCGGCCATCGGGTGCCCGCATCGGCGTCAGCAGCAGGTTGCCGCCCACCAGGCTGCGCGCATCGCCGCTCGACGCCACGGTCACGTCGAGCGTGTCGCCTTCCCGCGCGAAGGCGGGCAGTGCGGCACTCACCATCACCACCGCGACATTGCGGCTGTTCACCTGCTCCGGCGGCACGGTCAGGTTGAACTGCGACAGCACGTTGGAAAGCGCCTGCCGGGTGGCGCGGTTGCCGGGCGCGTCGCCGGTTCCGGCCAGTCCGGTGACGATGCCGGTTCCCACCAGCACGTTCTCGCGCCAGCCCTGCACCTTGCCCAGGTCCTTGACGCGCAGGGTGATGCCCTGGGCCCAGCTCGCCGCAGCGGCGAGGACGAGCAGGACGGACAGCACATGGCGCAGCATTCGCATGGTCAGAACCCCACCACGTCCAGCACCTTGCGCCACCACGGACGGCGATTGCGCTCGGCGACATCGCCTTCGCCCAGGTAGGTGATGCGCGCGTCGGCGATGCGGGTCGACAGCACCACGTTTCCATCGCTGATGTCGGCCGGGCGGACCAGGCCTTCCAGGGTCACGGTCTGCAGTTCCTCGTTGACCGTCAGCGACTGGGCGCCGGCGATCCTCAGCTGGCCCCCGGGCAGCACCTCCTGCACCCTGACCGAGACGGTGGTAAGCAGCCGGCTGGTGCGCTGCGTGCGGCCGCCGCCGTCGAAGTCTCCGCCCACGGCAAGCGAAGTCTGGCCGACGCTGCGGCTGCCGTGGGCGAGCTCGGCCTGCAGCTTGTTCGTGCGGCGGGTACCAGTGTCGGCACTGGTGACGGCGCTGGAGTTCTCCAGCACCTGCACGGTCAACACGTCGCCCGGCCGGAAGGCCTTGTTATCGGCGGTCAGGGGACGCCAGCTGTCTTCGCGGTACAGGCTCTGCGCCTGGGCGCCGGCGATGAGGAGCAAAGCGATCAATGCGGCGGCGGGCTTCATCTTGCGAGCTCCAGTTGTCCGGGACCGGTGACCCGGGCGATGACGCCGCCGGCCGCGCCCTGCTGGCGCACCCGCACGCTGTCGCCAAGCCGGCCGTCCTGCAA
>JAQGMU010000365.1 GCA_028292195.1 Ramlibacter sp.
ATCGCGGTGGCGCTGGTGCAGGGCGCGCTGGGCAGCGTCGCCTTCTGGTTCCTGGGGCTGCCGGGCGCGCTGCTGTGGGGCGCGGTGATGGCGGTGCTGTCGCTGCTGCCGGCGATTGGCGCGGCGCTCGTGTGGGGGCCGGTGGCGGCCTGGTACTTCTTCACCGGCGAGCCGGTCAAGGGCATCGGCCTGGTGATCTGGGGCGCGCTGGTGATCGGGCTGGTGGACAACGTGCTGCGGCCCATCCTGGTGGGCAAGGACACGCGCATGCCGGACTACCTGGTGCTGCTGGCCACGCTGGGTGGCATCGTGGTGTTCGGCCTGAACGGCTTCGTCATCGGCCCGGTGATCGCGGCGGTGTTCCTGGTCAGCTGGGAGATGCTGGCCAGCGTGCGGCAGCAGCAGACCGTGCCGCCCTTGCCCCCGCTGCCGCCGGCGGGCGGCGGCTCGCCCTGAGGCCGGCTGCTACGATGGGCGCGATGAAAACGCCCACCCTGCGCGCGCCGGCGCCCATTGCGGCGCCCGCGGCCGGGCGCCCGCGCAACCCGCGCCAGAACCGCGAACGCGTGCTGGCCGCCATCCACGAAGCCGCCATCGCCGAATTCAGCCAGAACGGCTTGAAGGGCACGTCGACCCAGGCCATCGCGGAACGCGCCGGCCTCACCAAGCCGCAACTGCATTACTACATCAAGGGCAAGGAAGAACTGTACGAGGAGCTCCTGATGTCGGTGGTGGCCGACTGGAGGGGCATGTTCGATGCCGGCTCGACCGAGCCTGGCAAGGTGCTGGGCGACTACATCCGCTCCAAGATCCAGCTGGCTTTCGACAAGCCGGAGATCTCGCGGATCTTCACCCGCGAGGTGCTCGACGGCGGCCGCAACCTCGAGCGCTTCTGGCCCGATGCCCGCCAGCAGACCCGCAGCAAGGTCGATGCGATCAACGGCTGGATCGCCCGCGGGCTGATGCAGCCGGTCGACGCCCACACCCTGCTGTTCGCGATCTGGGCCATGACCCAGTTCTATGCCGACTCGGCGCTCCAGGTCCGGCAGCTGCGCAAGCCCGACGAGCCAGGCTGGGTGCCGGAGCGCGAGGCGCTGGTGCAGGAGCTGACCGCCCTGGTGACGCGGGCTTGCGGGATCCGCGTGGCCCCCTGAACGCGGCAGGGGCAACTACCAGCGCAGCGCGGGGGTCGCCACCGGGGCGTCCCAGAGTTCCTTCAATTCGTCATTGAGCAGCGTCACCGTCACCGACGCGCCGGCCGTCTCCAGCGAAGTGGTGTAGTTGCCGACCAGCGAGCGCACCGGCACCAGCCCGGCCCGGGCCAGGTGCTCGCCGGCCAGGTGGAACAGCAGGTACAGCTCCATCAGCGGCGTGCCGCCCAGGCCGTTCACGTGCAGCAGCACTTCCTGGCCCCGCTGCGGCCGCAGGTCTTTCAGGATGGCTCCCATCAACTCCTCGACGATCGCCGCGGCCGGCTGGAAGGCCGCGCGCCGGCGCCCCGGCTCGCCGTGGATGCCGACGCCGACCTCCATCTCGCCGGGCCCGATCTCGAAGGTCGCCACGCCGGCTTCGGGCACCGTGCAGCTGCTCAAGGCGACCCCCATCGACGCGGTGCGCGCATTCACCTGGTCGCCCAGGCGCTTGCAGGCATACAGGTCGGCGCCGCGTTCGGCGGCGGCCCCCACCATCTTCTCGACGACCAGGGTGCCCGCCATGCCGCGGCGGTCCGCCGAATGGCCGCCGGCGTCGACCGAGACGTCGTCGTTCACCAGCACCGACGCGAACTCCGTGTCCATCATGTCCATCGCCATCTGGAAGTTCATCACGTCGCCGGCGTAGTTCTTCACGATGAACAGCACGCCGGCTTCGCTGGCGACGGCCTGGGCCGCGGCCAGCATCTGGTTGGGCGTGGGCGAGGTGAACACCTGGCCCGGGCAGGCTGCATCGAGCATGCCGACGCCGACGAAGCCGGTGTGCAGCGGCTCGTGGCCCGAACCGCCGCCGGAGATCAGCGCCACCTTGGACCGGTTGGGATTGCGGCGCGTGACGAACAGCGGATCGGTGTGCACCGTCACCAGCTGCGCATGCGCCGCGCCGAACCCCAGCATGCTTTCGTACACCAGGTCGGTCGGGAGGTTGGCGAATTTCTTCATGGCCGCGGGGAAGGGTGGGATCGATTATGGGGAGCCGGGGCGCGCCGCGCTAGGCCAGGTTTTCCGCGGTGAGGATCTCGATGCGCGGATTGCTGACCGCGAGCGCGCCGCGCACCTCCTCGCACAGCAGCCGCAGCACCTTGGCCACCGTCATCACGGCGTAGTGCACGTCCTGCTGCAGCACGAAAGACACGGCGTTGGCGACCAGCAGCGCGCGGTGCACCTCCAGCAGGTCGTGCACGGCGAAGGCCAGCGAGCTGTCGTGGCCGGACTCCTGCAGCGCGCGGCTGACGCCGTGCGAGCCCGGGCCGATGTTGTACAGGGCGTGCAGCTTGCCCCCGATGCGGGCCGGGTCGAGGAACTCCCTGGCGAAGGCATGGGCCTGGTCTTCGGACTCCGGCAGGTCGGGCAGGTCGAGCAGCAGCGCCTGCGGGAAGCGCTCCTCCAGCACCTGCGCGAAGCCGATGCGGCGGTCGATCTCCGCCGCGAAGCGCGTGGCCGGCGACAGCATGGCGCAGCGCCCCGGCTCGCCGCGCGGCAGGCAGCGGCCCAGGAGCAGGCCCGCCGTTCGCCCGGCGGCGAGGTTGTCGGCGCCGACGAAGGTCTCGCGCAAGGAGCCGGCCACGTCGGAAAACAGGGTGACCACGTGCACCCCGCTGCGCACCAGTTCGTTGATCGCCAGCTTGACCGGCGGCACGTCGGGCGCCAGCAGGGCGATGCCGTCCAGGTCGGTCATCCTGGCCAGCTCCTGCGCAAAATCCGCGCCGTCCTGGTTCGGCAGGCGATGGGTGATCTCGGTGATGTGCTGGTGCCGGAAATCGCCGGCCGCCTGCGCGATCACCCGGTCGATCAGGTCGAACAGGCCGCGCCGGGCCGCCGGCAGCACGAAGCCGAACCGGTAGTTGGGCGTGGCGCGCGGACGGCCGCGCGCCGGACTGCTGGCGCCCAGCGCCTGCATCACCGTGCGGACGCGTTCGACGGTGGCGGGGTTCACGCCCGGCCGGTTGTTGAGGACGCGGTCGACCGTCGCCGTGCTGACGCCGGCGGCTTCCGCGATCTGGGTGATGGTGGCTGCCATGGAGGGTTGCGCCGCTGGAATAAATCAATCTTCCGCGCCGCGGCCTGGCCGGGAATGTACCCCAAGCCCGCCGCTTTGCCAGCCACGGTTGCCCTGCCCCCAATGGCCAGCCTAGCCGGCCGAGCCGATTCAGGGAAACGTCAGGGTTTCTATTGATTGATGTATTAATAGATTGAAATACCATCAATCACATCAGACAAGTCGGTCGACCTGGCGCGAGACGTTCCAGCCGCGGGGCCGCAGGCGGTGGGCGGATCGGCGGAGACGCCGAAGGAAAAAAAGGCGAGCGGACACGTACTGGCCGCTCTTTCTTGACCCCCTCGCGTGCCTGCCACGCACCGTATGGAGACCTACCCATGAGCAACCCCTCA
>JAQGMU010000370.1 GCA_028292195.1 Ramlibacter sp.
AGCTCGGCCGGCTCGCTCACCGCGGCGATCGCCTGGGGTTTCGCCGCCGGCGCTGACCGCGGCTGGTCCGCGGCGAATGAGATCGTCGCGTCAGTCTTCTGCACGAGTTGGTCCGGGCCCTGCCACGGAATCAGGGAGGCCACCCCCACCACGCCGCCGCAAGCGGCGAGCATCCAGACGGCCGCCCGGTTGAACCGCCACGAGGCCGTTTCGTGGGGCACGGCGGGGGCCGGCACCTTGGCGTCCATCTTGGCGGCGGCCTGCGGCCGTTGCGAGCCCGAGGTCGCGAGCTGCTCGTCGTACTCGGCCCGCAGCACGGGCGAAGACAGCACCTCGTAGGCTCGATTGACCCGGACCGCGGCATCGCCAGGCCAGGTTTGCGCGTGCGCCGCGGCGAAGTCGGGGTGGATCAGGCGCATCAGGAGCCGGTAGCGCTCCTTCAGTTCGACCGGTTCGGTCCGCGCGGGGAGGCCCATCACGGCGTAGTGGGTGGCGCCCGGATAGAGCAGCGCGGCCCGCAGGAAGAACGCGGCGGCCTCCATGACGACCTTGTTCTCCGGCTGTGCGACGCCGGCCGAGCGGCCGGCCGCGAGTTGCAGGATCTCGCGGATCGACGAGAACAGCAGCACCGGCTGGCGCAGCGACAACTGGAACTTCCCGGGTGCCTCGGCGTATTCCAGCAGGGCCGCTTGCAATTTGGCTGGGCTGGAATTCGCGCGGTCGGCCGGGGAGTTCATCGGCCGCCTACCCTGCCTTGGTCAAAGCGGGGTTGCGCGCCACCGAATCGTCTGTCGGCCCGTAGCCGTAGTAGGACTCGTAGTCCTGCTGCATCGCATGGTGAAGCGCCTGCGTGAGCACCACCCCGCGCGGCACCAGGCCGGCCTGGCGCAGGCGGCGCAGGGCGGTCTTGATGTGCGTCTTGCGGGTGCTGCTGCCCTGGACCACGAACAGCACGTTCTGCAGCTGGTTGCCCAGCACCACGGCGTCGGCCAGGCCCAGCATCGGGGGGGCGTCGACGATCACGTAGTCGATGCCGAGCGCGGCCGTGATGTTCAGCAGCAGCATCAGCTTGGGGCCCGTCAGCAGGTCCACCGGATTGGGCGGGATCGGGCCGGCGGTCAGGACCGACAGGTTCGGCACCGAAGTCGGGGTGATCATCTTGTCGCCCCGGTTGTCGCTGGAGAGCAGGTTGGACAGCCCGAAATCGTTCGGCAGGTCCAGCAGCCGGTGGATCGTCGGGTTGCGCATGTCGCCGTCGATCAGCAGCACGCGCTGCCCCATCTGGGCAAAGTTGATCGCCAGCGACAGCGAGGTGGTGCTCTTGCCCTCGTTGCGGGTCGTGCTGGTCACCACCAGGCGCTTCGGGGCGCCGTCCGGCGTGGAGAACTGCAGCGCGGTGCGCACGGACCGGTAGGCTTCGGCGATCGTCGATCGAGGGTCCTCGTGCACTTCCATGGCGATGGCCTTGGGGGAGCCGCGCCGGCGGGCGACCTTGGGGACCACGCCCATCAGGGGCAGGCCCAGCACGCGTTCGACTTCGTCCGGATACTTGATCGAGTCGTCCATCAGCTCGAGGGCGATGACGATGGCGGCGCCGAGCAGCGCGCCCAGTCCGAGGCCGACCAGCAGGTTCTTCAGCAGGTCGGGCTTGAACGGGAACAGCGAGGGTTCGGCCGCGTCGACCACCGACACGTTGTTGTTGACGATGTTGCCGGAAATCCCCAGTTCCTTGAAGCGTTGCAGCAGGCTGTCGTACAGCTGGCGGTTGGTGTCCACTTCGCGCCTGAGCAGGTTCAGGTCGATGCTGTGGTCCTGCGTGGTCAGCACCTGCCTGCGGGTTTCGCCCAGCTTGTCGCGAATCAGGCTTTCCTGCCGCATGGAGGCGTCATAGAGCGCCTTGAGGCTGGCGCCCACCGCCCGGACTTCTTCCTTGATCTGGCTGTCGACCTCGTCCAGCTGCGCCTTGAGCTGCGTCATCTTCGGGAAGTCGGGCTTGTAGATCCGCAGGTTCTCCTGGTACTCGATCTGCAGCTTGGCCCTGCGCTCCTTGAAGGCCTGGATGGTCTTGCTTTCGACCACGGCATGGGCCGTTTCGGGATTGCGCTGGACTTCCCCGACCGTCGCCTCGGCCCGGATCCGCTCCTGTTCGGCCTTGGCCAGCGCGCTCGCGTAGTCGGTGTAGGTCTGGTTGATCGCGCTGGTCTTCTCGTCCAGCGTGAGGATCTGGTTGGCCTGGGCGTAAGTGTTCAGCTTGCGCTCCGAGTCCTCCAGCTTGCCCTTCATCTGCTTGATCTGGTCTTCCAGGAAGGTCTTGGCATAGGAGGACGCTTCCACCCGGCGCTCCATGCCCATGGCGATGTACGCCTGCACGGTGGTGTTGGCGATGCGGGCGGCGAGCTGCGGATCCGTGTTGTCGACGTGGAGCTTCACCAGGCGCGATGCGCGCACCGGCTCGACCGTCAGGGAATTCAGGAAGCTCCTGATGACCGCCTCGCGTCCCAGCACCTCCACGTTGCGGGTGGACGGCCGGGTCATCTTCTTGTAGCCGGCGATCAGCCGGCCCAGGTAGTCCGTGCCGCCTTCAGGGCTGGCGCCCGGTCCCTTGGCGCCGCCGAGTTCGGTGGCGGGCGCCAGCGGCAGGCTGGCCTGCCCGCTTGGCGTCGACTGGTCGAGCCGGAGGTCCTCGATCACCCGTTCCGCCAGCGAGCGGCTGCGCAGCAGCTCCTGCTGGGTGCGCATGGAAACGTCGTCGTTGCCGCTGCGTTCCTGTTCCGGATCCTTGTCGAAGCGGACGACGCGCGGCGTCGCCGATTCGATCTGCAGGATCACGGTCGAACGATAAATGGGGGTGCTGAGGAAAGTCCGGACCGCCGCCGCGCTACAGGCGGCGGCGATGACCAGCAGCAAGGTCCACTTGTGCTTGAGGAGGATCCGCCCGATGTCCGTGAGCGTGAGCGAGTCGTCGGCGTGCTGCTCTTCCTCCTGCCGCGCGAGGGCGGAGGTAAGTTGGTGCGACTGGCGAAGCGCAATTTCGTTGCTGACGGTCGGGGCGAAGCCCGAAGTTTCATCGCGCGAGATTTCGGAAGCGGACATTAATACTATTTTGGAGAATGCAACTGCCCAACGGCCAGCTTACTTGGGGATATAGGACAAGGGGTTGACCGTGTTGACGATGTCGCGGAACAGCGAGTCGTTCAGCAGGGCGCGGGTCGGGTCGCGCTGCACGACGATCAGGTCGTCGCCACGGATGGCCGGATCGGGGTCCTGGCCGGAGCGGATCCTTTCGACGTCGAACGTCGCCACCACCCGGTCTCCCTTGTCGCCATTGCGAAACAGCTTGACCTCGGTCCGGTTCGCGATGCTGCCGAAGCCGCCGGCCAGCGCGATCACGCGCAGCAGGGTCATCTGGCCGACCAGGGGGTAGATGCCCGGCTTGGAGATGGCGCCGTCGACGGTGATCCGCTCCGTGGTGAACTCGCGGATGAACACCGACACCTGCGGGTTCTGCAGGTACTTTTCGCCATACAGGCTGGCGACGTGCGTCTCGACCTGCTCCTGCGTCAGCCCGGCGACCACGATGACACCGATCAGGGGCAGGGTGACCGAACCGGCCGAATTCACGCGCACCGTGCGCTTGCCGCCGTCGAGGTTCAGCACCTCGATGTCGAGCAGGTCGTTCGGCCCCACGCGGTATTCCTTGCCCAGGCCCATCACGGGCGTCTGTTGCTGCCCATTGCCCCGGTTGCTGGCGCCATTCAGTTCGGCCGGGATGGGACGGAACACACCGCCCTGGGAGTCCTGCGCCGCGGAGGCGGTGGCAGCGCTTTGGGCGCTACCTTGCGCCAGGCAGGTGGTCGCGACCAGCAAGGTGGCTACCACGAGGGCACAGCGATAAACGGCTGGAAACATGCTGCATCCCCTAAAAGATGAGATTCTAATTAAAGTATCAGGTCGTATCCAACTCAGCGTCACCTTTCGGCCTTGTCCGCCTCGGTAGTGAAGGAATCAGCGAAAAATTCCTCCGCAGGCAGCTGGCAGTGTTGGATGTAGTCCATCCGGGCCGAATCGACCACGATGGGGGCCCCGCAGGCATAGACCTGGTGGCCGGAGAGGTCCGGAAAGTCCTCGACGACCGCCCTGTGGACGAATCCGGTGCGGCCGGTCCAATTGTCCTCGGGCAAGGCGTTGGAGATCACCGGCACGTACTTCAGGTGGGGCATGTCGGCCAGCCGGTCCTGCACCCAGGCGTCCATGTAAAGATCCGCCGGCCGCCGTCCGCCCCAGTACAGCACGGCCGGGCGCTGGCTGCCCTTGAACTGCAGGTGCTCGATCAGCGCCTTGATCGGCGCGAAGCCGGTGCCCGAAGCCAGCAGCACCATCGGCTTTTCCGAATCCTCGCGCAGGTAGAAGCTGCCGAACGGGCCTTCGACCCGCAGGATCTCCTTTTCCTTCATCGCCGTGAAGACGTGGTCGGTGAACTTGCCGCCCGGCATGTGGCGTATGTGCAGCTCCACCCCCGGGCCGTTGTGCGGCGCGTTGGCCATCGAGTAGCTGCGGCGGGCGCCGTCGCGCAGGATGAACTCGACGTACTGGCCGGCGTGGTAGCGCAGCGTGTCGTTGGCTGGCAGCTGCAGCTTGAGCACCACGACGTCGTGCGACACCTTCTCCAGCGTGGTCACGCGGGAGGGCATCTTCTTGACCGGGAAGGCGCTTTCGTCCGTGACCTGGCGCGACTCCAGCACGACGTCGGTCTGCGGCACCGCGCGGCAGGTCAGCACCAGGCCCTTGGCTTCTTCCTCGGCTGACAGCGCCTTGCTCTGGTGCATGCCGTGCACCACGTTGCCTTCGAGCTTGCGGCACTTGCAGGAGCCGCAGGCGCCGTCCTTGCAGCCATAAGGCAGGCCGATGCCCTGGCGGATCGCGGCGGCGAGAATGGCTTCGCCGGGCTCGACGCCGAACGAACGGCCGCTCGGCAGCACCGTGATCTGGAAGGGGCCGGCTGGGGTGGCGGCGGTCATGCGTTGGTTATCCTCGGGCTCTTGTCGGACTGCTTGAACATCGGATTTTGCCCTCAATCCAGACCCCGCTTGGCGCATTGCCCAGCCGTTTCCGCCGGGCCCGGGTGCTGGTCGTCGGTTGCGGCGACGTCGGCCTGCGGCTGGCGCGCGAGCTCGCTCCGCGCGTTCGCCTGCTTGCGCTGACCTCCACGCCGGCCCGCGTGCCCGAATTGCGCGCGCGCGGCCTCGTCCCGCTGCGGGGCGACCTCGACCAGCCGGCGTCCCTGCGGCGCCTGGCCGGACTCGCCAACCGCGTCGTGCACCTCGCGCCGCCGGGCGAGCCGGGCGCCGAATGGTGGCGCGACCGGCGCACGCAAGCCCTGCTGCGCGCGCTGCGCCTGCGGTCCGCGCCGGCCGCCCTGGTCTATGCCTCCACCAGCGGCGTCTATGGCGATTGCGAGGGCCAGCGCGTGGCCGAAACGCGCAGGGTGCGGCCGCGGACGCCACGGGCGCAGCGGCGCGTCGATGCGGAGCGCCAGCTGCGCGTCTTCGGCCGGGCCAGCGGCGTGCGCACCAGCCTGCTGCGCATCCCCGGCATCTATGCGGCCGACCGCAGCGGCGGCACACCGCGCGAACGGCTGCAAAAAGGCACGCCGGTCCTGCGCGCCGGGGACGACGTCTACACCAACCACATCCACGCCGACGACCTGGCGCGTGCCGTCGCCGCGGCGCTCTGGCGCGGCCGGCCGCAGCGCGTCTACAACGCCAGCGACGACAGCGAGCTGAAGATGGGCGACTACTTCGACCTGGCGGCGGACCTGTACGGCCTGCAGCGGCCGCCGCGGGTGCCGCGCAGCACCGCCCAGGAGCAAATGCCCTTGCTGCTCCTGAGTTTCATGGGCGAATCGCGCCGGCTGGACAATACGCGGCTGAAGCGCGAGCTGCGCGTGCGCC
Organism: Ramlibacter sp.; assembly: GCA_028292195.1. GTDB lineage: Bacteria > Pseudomonadota > Gammaproteobacteria > Burkholderiales > Burkholderiaceae_C > Ramlibacter. The sequence goes on from JAQGMU010000370.1 coordinate 5,952, forward strand.
TGCGCTATCCCACCGTGCGCGAGGGCCTGCTGGCGTGAGCGCGGACCCGCATCCTCGCCCGCGCGCGCACTACTGCGTCGTTGCTGGCGCGGCGGTGGACGGCGCCGCCACCGAAGCCGCCTGCACGCGCAGTTCGGTGCAGCGGTTCAACAGCGCCGTATGGATCTGCAGGTGGCGCTGCGCGATCTCGTCGTCGTGGCCGCCGACCGGCGCCTGTGCGGCCAGCCGTTCGGCGCAGTTCTCGCGCCGCAGGTCCGGGCCTAGCGCCGTGAGGTAGCGCTCCAGCCGCAACAGGCTGCTGTCGGCGCCGCGCGCATGGAAGCGCTCGAGTTCGGCCTGGATCTGCAGCCAGCGCTGCGCCGCGGGGTCCGCCGTCAGCGCGGGGCTGCCGAGGACGATCATGGCCCTGGCCTGCTGGCCCAGGAGATCGAGGCGGGTGGCCATCCGGCTGATGATCGCGGGCACCGAAGCAGCATCGGCGCCGCCGACGGTCTGCGACAGTGACAGGCTTTCGCCCTGCCACCAGCCGAAATCGCTGCTGCGCGCATCTTGCAGGGGCTGCTGCCGCCAGTCGTCCTGGATCACGGCCAGCCGCCGCAGCAGTTCGCCATCGAGCGTGGCGGCCAGGCGCTCGCCGAAGACGGCGCCGCCGGTTTCCCGCAGCAGCGCCTGCAATGCCAGCACCTGGTCGCGCTGCTGGCGGAAACTCACCGGGTCCAGCGGTGCCTGCAGGTCGGTGGGCAAGGCTGACTTCAGGGTGCGGTAGGCCTTCTGGTAGATCAGCTCGGACACGCGCGCATCGACCACGCGGCCGATCACCGGCTGCGCATAGGCCGGGAAGGTGGCCAGGTGGTCGCTGAGGAAGCGAATCCGCGCATCGGCCAGCGTCCTGGCCTCGTCGGTCACCAGCACCAGCGAGGCGCCGGTGCGCAGGCGCGAAGCCGGCTGCGGCACTTCCTCCGTCATGAAGGGGGCCTTCAGCAAGGCGGCCAGGCCCTCGCGCAGGCCGGCGCGATCGGGCGAGAGGCCGAAGCGCTGTTCCTTCTCCAGCCAGACGATGCCGGGCTCGCCCTGGCTGCCGAATGCGGCCTGGAACTGGCGCCGGAACTCGGCGAAGGCGGCGCCGGACTGGCCTTCGAGCTGCTGCACGACCTCCGGCCCGAACAGGCGCGTCCGCGCGATCCGCTGCAGCACCTGCTGGTAGGCCGGCCCCAGCTGCAGCGTGCCGCTGCGCATCCAGTCGTTGCGCCCCTTGGCGAGCAGTGCCTGCTGGTCGTCCAGCAGCCCGTGCACGGCGCGGTAGCGTTCCTGGGTGCGGTCGAACGGCGCCGGCCGCGCCGCCGGATCGAACAGTCCGGCGCTGCGCGCCACCAGGCCCTGCTCCAGCGCGAACAGGTCATTGGTATTGAGCAGGCGGGTGTGCAGCGCGGTCATCGCCTTGGCCAGCGAGCAGCGCGTCGCCCACTGCAGGCGGGTCTGCATCAGCGCGGGCTGCAGGCTGACTTCCTCCGGTCCGTGGAACAGCAGCGCGCTGCGCGCCAGGTCGCCCGGCAGGTCGGTGTTCAGGGTGTAGGCCACCAGCTGGCGCAGCTGCTGCGACTGGCCGCCCGCGTACTGCAGTGACAGGAACGCCTGCATCGCCGCATCGAGCTTCTCCACCTGCGCCACGTAATCGGCCACCGCGACGAACTCCGGCAGGTCCTCGGCGGCCGCGGTGAGCTTGCGCTCCGGGTTCTGCGGCACGGGCGACTGGCATTCGGCATCGACCTGCAGGTCGCCGGCGCCGGTGACCAGCGGCACGCCGGTGAGCTGGCTGGCGCGGGCATAGAGCTCGCGCCGGATGGTTTCCACCACGATCTCGCCGAACTCGCGCCCGATGCGCTCGCGCAGCTGTTCCTCGAGGTCGTCGAAAACCTGCCAGGAGCCGGGCACGAACAGTTTCCAGGCGGTGTCCTGCCGCATGCGCTCGGTTGCCGACAGCAGGGACAGCGCCTTGCGGCGGTACCACTCGGGGTCGACCGCTTCGCGGCGCTGCGCGCGCGCCCGGAACTGGGCGTCGGCGTTCAGCTGCATCAGCGTGCGCGTCAGCTCCTGGCGCCAGCTTCCCAGCTGCACCGCGGCGACGCAGAGCCCCAGCGCCCAGGCCACCAGCAGCCCGCGCGCGAAGTCGTAGGCATGGCGGCGCAGGAACGCGCCCGCGCGAGCGGGAAGGGGCACGGCGCTCATCGTCCCGAAGCGAGCGGCAAGGCCTGCGCCAGCGGCTGCACGAGCTGGCGCACCGGCCAGGTCTGCCACAGCCAGATGGTTTCCGAGAGCAGGAGCAGGGCCGCGATGCCGGCCGCGATGCGCAGGCTGCGCACGAGCGGGGACGGCGCCTGCTTGTGCGTGGATTCCGTAGCTTCCCCCGTCATGACCGCCCCCCTAGCCCGCAATGACTGGATACCTAGGCTAGAGGCTGCCGCCTGCAGGCGCGTCAGCCAATGCCTACACGGCCTGTCGGACGGCACGTGTAACTGTTCAGATGCCGGCGGGCCTGCGCATCGTCGACATGCGGTCCACCGCCCTCAGCGTGAGCTGCCGGATTTCGGCGCCCTGCAGCACCGTCAACTGGATCTCGTCGTCCGGGTTGGCGTGCGCCCACAGCTTCTTGTAGAACGCCTCCAGCGTGCTCACCGGGGCGCCGTCGATCGCGAGCACCACATCGCCCGCTGCCAGGCCCGCGACCTGCGCCGGGCTGTCCTGGCTGACACGCAGGACCTGCAAGCGGCCGCCCTGTTCCGTGGAACTGATTCCGAGCCAGGGCCGACGGCTCACGCGCGTGCTGCCGGTGGCCTGCATCTCCGCGAGGATCGGCTTCAGCAGGTCGATCGGGACGAACATGTTGCCGGGCAGCCGCTGGTTGTCGCCCAGGGCATTGCCGACGAACAGGCTGCCGATTCCGAGCAGCTCGCCACGCTGGTTGAAGAGCGGCGCGCCGCTGTGGTTGCGCAGGGGCGGGCTGGTGAACAGCGCGCCTTCGATGTGGTACTCCCAGTAGCCGGAGAACGCGCGCCGGCTCACCAGTTGCGTCATGGCGACCGCGATCCCCTCGCCGCCGACGGCCGCCATCAGCGGCTCCGTGGTGCTGGCCTGGCTGGCCGTGCCGAGGGGCACGGGCGCGATGCCGCGCAGCGGCAGCAGTGGCCGGACCAGGCCGAAACCAGTGGCGATGTCGTAAGCCACGGCGCGCGCGGGCAGCGTGCGGTTGTCGTGGGTGGTCACCTGGATGCTGTCCGCCTCCAGCATCAGGTAGCCGATGGTGAGGATCAGTCCGTCGGGGCCGATCACCACGCCGGAGCCGCTGCGCTCGCGCCCCAGTGTTTCGGCCGAGCGCGCACCCTCGGCAGCGGTGATCTGCAAGCCGACCACCGCCAGGCTGGCCTTGGTCAGGGCGTCGATCGCCGCCTGGTAGTTCGGCTGCGGGGCCGCCGCGCCGGCCTGCAGCGCGACGCCGTACAGGAGGCCGGCGCAGGTTCTCGCCCACCACTGCCACACGAGCGAGCGAGCCATGGCCATCTCCGGAAGTGAGGATTCAAGAATGCGCCAAAGCACAGGCGCGCGCAACATGGGCGGCGAGTAGCCGTGTGGCGAAGCGGACCTTTTGCATAATGGCTGCCCGAACTAGTGAAGGAAATCGTCGTGGCGACTTACCTGGAGCTGAAGGAGCAGGCCGAGCGTCTGCTCGCGCAAGCGGAGGAGATGCGGGAGCAGGAGATTGCGCAAGCCATCGCCGACATCAAGGAGAAGATGCGGCTTTATGGATTGACGGCGGAAGACCTGGGCCTGGGGCGCGCGGGCGGCGGGCGGGCGCCGCGCGGGAAGGCTGCGGCCGCACCCATCAAGTACCGTGGACCCAATGGCGAGACCTGGTCGGGGGGGCGCGGCCGCAAGCCGCAGTGGGTGACGCAGGCCCTGCAGCAGGGCCGCAAGCTCGAGGAATTCGCCGTCAAGGGCGCCGCCAGGTAGCGGCGGCTGGCGGCCTGCCGCCGTTCAGGCGCGCAGGTCGGCGGTCTCTTCGGGCAGGCCTGCTTCCGCGGTCATCGACGAGGCCACGCGGCGGTACAGCAGGTGGTAGGCCAGCACGCAGGCGCCCAGGGCCGGCACCAGGATGTCCGGGCGCGAGTAGAACAGCACCGCCGGCACCACCGGCACCAGCGCGCAGATCCACATCACCAGCGACACCGCCGCATTGCGCAGGTTCGGGTGCAGGCGCGGCAGGCGCGGCTGGATGACCTGGGTGGCAATCAGGCTGTGCAGGTGATGGCGGTCGGCCGCACCCGGCGACTGCCGCACCTTGCGCCGGCGCATCACGCTGTACAGCACCTCGATCGTCGGGTAGCCGCACACCAGCACGCTGGCCCAGGGCGACACGGCCTCGTTGCGCGCCAGCAGTTCGACCGACAGCCACGCCAGGGCGAAGCCGGAGAAGTAGGCGCCGCCGTCACCCAGGAACAGCTTGCCCCAGGGGAAGTTCACCAGCCAGAAACCGGCCACCGCCGCCGCCACGAGCACCGCGACCAGCGCCAGCGGGACATCGCCCACGCCCAGCGCAATGCCGGCGAGCGCGGTCAGTGAAATGATGACGGTGCCACTGGCGAGGCCATGGAAGCCGTCGATGATGTTGACGGCGTTGGCCACGCCGCCGACCGCGAAGGCCGTGAAGAGCAGGGCCAGGGGCCACCAGGCCAGCAACATGTCGGCGACGGGAATGTCGACGCGCGTGAGGGCGACGCCGGACATCCAGACGGCGAGCGCGCCGCTGGCCATCGTCACCATCAGGCGAGTGGACACGCTCACCCGCTTGGTCACGTCCTCCAGCAAGCCGATCATGAGCGCCGGGACGCCGGCCACCAGCAGGGTGGTCAGCAGGTGGCGCTCCGAGGTGTCCGGGGCCAGCAGCCAGGCGGAAACGAGCGCCACGTAGATGGCGATGCCGCCGACGCGGGGCGTCGGGTCGAGGTGGAATTTCTGCACGGCGCCCGGCAGGTCCATCGTCAGGTGACCGTGCTTGTGCGCGCTCAGCACCAGTGCTTGCGCGAGTGCGAAGGAAATCAGCACGGTGAGGCTGATGGCAACGGGGGAACTGACTGCGAGCAAGGGAGACCTCTGGCTTGTTACTACTTTTTTGGCGGCCCTGCGGCCAACCTGTCTGGCACAACCTGTGACAGGAGGTAGCACTTTATTGCAGACGCGCCTGAACGGCAATACAACCTTTGGATGGTTCGCGGTCTGAAGACAACAGTTGGGCGAAGCTCCGCGAAATTGTCCCCGACCACGATCCTCGCCCGGGCGACCGGGTTTCCGACGAGTGTGCGAACCGTCCCTTTTATCACTGGTCTGTGCCGCCGGGGCGTCACTGCACGCTGCAGTTGTATGCAGCCTACTCATCAGTGGGTAGGAAAAGGCGGGGACTAGCTGGTGCCGGAGGCCGGAATCGAACCGGCATGGTGTTGCCACCGGCAGATTTTGAGTCTGCTGCGTCTACCGATTTCGCCACTCCGGCGGCGGGAGAGGTGGAGCTGGAAATTATGGCACAGTCGTTACATGCATCCGTACAGTCACACGGCCCGGCGCTCGCAGGCATGAAGTACCCGACCATCGAGGACGCCATCGGCAAGACGCCGCTGGCGGCCCTGCAGCGCATAGGCGCAGCGGAAAACGGCCGGCGCGGCAATGTCATCCTCGGCAAGCTCGAAGGCAACAACCCCGCCGGCTCGGTCAAGGACCGTCCCGCCCTGTCCATGATCAAGCGCGCCGAGGAGCGCGGCGACATCAAGCCCGGCGACACGCTGATCGAGGCGACCTCCGGCAACACCGGCATCGCCCTGGCGATGGCGGCGGCGATCCGCGGCTACCGCATGGTGCTGATCATGCCGGAGGACCTTTCGGTCGAGCGCGCGCAGACCATGAAGGCTTTCGGGGCCGAGCTGATGCTCACGCCCAAGAGCGGCGGCATGGAGTACGCACGCGACCTGGCGGAGAACATGCAGCGCGAAGGCAAGGGCCGGGTGCTGGACCAGTTCGCCAACGCCGACAACCCGCGCATCCACTACGAGACCACCGGCCCCGAGCTGTGGGAACAGACCGGCGGGCGCATCACGCACTTCGTCAGTGCGATGGGCACCACCGGCACCATCACCGGCGTCTCGCGCTTCCTGAAGGAAAAGAATCCGGCCGTGCGCATCGTCGGCGCCCAGCCCAGCGAGGGTTCGCGCATTCCCGGCATCCGCAAGTGGCCGCAGGAATACCTGCCCAAGATCTACGACCCCAGCACCGTCGACGAAACCGTCTCGGTCAGCCAGGACGACGCCGAGGAGATGTGCCGCCGGCTGGCGCGCGAGGAAGGCATCTTCGGCGGCATTTCCGCCGCCGGCGCCTGCTGGGTCGCGCAGCAGGTGGCGCAGCAGGTCGAGAACGCGACCATCGTGTTCGTGGTCTGCGACCGCGGCGACCGCTACCTGTCGACCGGGGTGTTTCCGGCGTGAGCGAATTCAAGTTCTGCCCGCAGTGCGCCACCGGGCTGCAACTCGTGGCACAGATGGAAGACGGCGGCGAGAAGCAGCGGCTGCGCTGCCCCGCCTGCAACTGGACCCACTGGAACAACCCGACGCCGGTGCTGGCCGCCGTCATCGAGTACGACGGCCGCATCCTGCTGGCGCGCAACGCCGCCTGGACGCACAAGATGTACGCGCTGATCACGGGCTTCATGGAAGCCGCCGAAACGCCGCGCGACGGCATCGCCCGCGAGATCGCGGAGGAGACCAGCCTGCGGGCCGAGGAGCTGAACCTGATCGGCGTCTACGACTTCCAGCGCATGAACCAGGTCATCATCGCCTACCATGCGCGCTGCACCGGCGAAGTGAAGCTCTCGCCGGAGCTGGTGGATTACAAGCTGTTCGATTTTGACCAGGTGCGGTGCTGGCCGGCAGGGACGGGCCATGCGCTGGCCGACTGGCTGCGCAGCCGCGGCTACCAGCCGCAGTTCACCGAATTACCGGCCCGCGCCTGAGGAGACGCCATGAATTACGACAAGGAAATCGATACCCGCGGGCTGAACTGCCCGCTGCCGATCCTGAAGGCCAAGAAGGCCCTGACGGACATGCAAAGCGGCCAGCTGCTGAAGGTCATCTCCACCGACGGCGGGTCGCTGCGCGATTTCCAGGCGTTCTCCAAGCAGACCGGCAACGAACTGGTCGAGCAGCAGACCGTGGGCAGCGAATTCGTCCACATATTGCGCCGGCGCTAGGAGCCGCGCCGGGCGCCGCCTCAGAGCGCCAGTGCCTTGAGGTAATCGCGGAACGAGGGCCCGATCTCCGGGTGCTTCAGGGCGAACTCCACCGTCGCCTCCAGGAAACCTTCCTTGCTGCCGCAGTCGTAGCGCTTGCCTTCGTAGCGGAAGGCGTGCACGCCCTCGGTGGCGATCAGCTGCGCGATACCGTCGGTGAGCTGGATCTCGCCGCCGCTGCCGCGCGGCTGGTTGCGGATGCGGTCGAACACCGCCGGCGTGAGGATGTAGCGGCCGGCCACGGCCAGGCGTGACGGCGCCTGTTCCGGGGCGGGCTTCTCCACCATCTTGCTCACCTTCACCAGCCGCTCACCGGCCGGCTCCCCGGCAACGATGCCGTAGCGGCTGACATGTTCCAGCGGCACTTCCTGCACGGCCAGTACGGAAGTCAGCACCTGGCCGAACACTTCGACCATCTGCGACAGCACGCCCGGGCCGCCGTCGGCGCCGGTCATCAGGTCGTCGGCCAGCAGCACCGCGAACGGAGCATTGCCCACGATGGGCTGCGCGCACAGGACGGCATGGCCCAGGCCCAGGGAACGCGGCTGGCGCACGAAGGAGCAGTCCATGTCCTCGGGCAAGAGCGAGCGCACCAGGTCCAGCAATTCCTGCTTGCCGCTGGCCTCCAGCTCGCTTTCCAGCTCGTAGGCGGTGTCGAAATGGTCCTCGATGGCACGCTTGTTGCGACCGGTGACGAACACCATGTGGCGGATGCCGGCCGCGTACGCCTCCTCCACCGCGTACTGGATCAGGGGCTTGTCCACCACCGGCAGCATTTCCTTGGGCTGCGCCTTGGTGGCCGGCAGGAAACGGGTGCCGAGGCCGGCGACGGGGAAAACGGCCTTGTGGATATTGGTGCGGTTGCTCATCGACGCGGCAGTGGGTTATGGCTACAGTGTGCCGGTTCTCGGCAGTTGACATTGTGACGGAGGCGCGAAGCTGCTCGCGTCGGACAAGGACGCCCTTTGGAAATCCTATTGCTCGAACGCCTGATCCCCGAAGCCCACGCCTGGCTGGAGGCCCGCCATCCGGTGGCCTACCGGCCCGAGCTGGCGGAGGCCGACCCCGGCGACCTGCGGCGCGCCGTCTACAAGGCGCAGGCGGTGGTGTTGTCGCGCAAGGCCGTGGTCACGCGCGACTTCCTGGACTTCGCGCCGCTGCTGAAGGCGGTCGCGCGCCTGCACGAGGGCACCGACAACACCGATCTCGAAGCCTGCCGTGAACGGCGCGTGCGCGTGATCCAGGCCAGCACGGCCAACCTGCGTTCCAACGCGGAGTATCTGCTGGGCGGCCTGCTTGCGCTCTACCGGCGAGGCATAGGCGAGTCGGTCGCCGGCCAGCGGCACGCCACGATCCGGCTCGGCCGCGAGCTGCATGGCAGCACCGTGGGCCTGCTCGGCCTGGCGCCCAGTGCCCACCCGCTGGCGCTGATGCTGCAGTCGCTGGGCGTGAAGCTGGTGGGCTACGACCCCGCCGTGCATCCCACCGCGTCGATCTGGGCCCGGCTGAAGGTGCAGCCGGTGAGCCTGTCGGACCTGGTGGCCCAGGCCGACGCCGTGGCGGTCCAGGTGCTGTACGCCTCGCGCTACCAGGACTTCATCAACGACAAGGTGCTGGCGCACTGCAGGCGCGGCCAGGTCTGGGTGAGCACGACGCGTTCCGATTTCTTCGATCGCGCGGCGCTGGCCCGGGCCTTGACCGACGGCCGCATCGAGGCAGCGCTGATGGATTCGGCGGAAGCCGGCTTCGCCTCGCGCGGCAGTCCGCTGCACGAGAGCGCCAATCTGTTCCTGACGCCGCGGCTCGGCTCGCACACGCGCGAATCGCGCGGGCGCGCCAGCTGGTACGTGGCGCAGCGCATCCACGAGACGCTGACCTCCCCGTCGCCCAGCATCTTCGACATGGCTCCCAGCGGCATGATGGGCCTGGAGGCCGGGCCGGCCTAGGGGCGCGGGCCCCTGGGCCCGGGTCAGCCGAGGCGCTGCAACTGCGCCCGGATCTTCTCCAGGGCCGCGGTGAAGTCGGCGATGCGCTTGCGCTCCTGCTCGATCACCGCCGGCTTCGCCTTGGCGACGAAGGCCTCGTTGGCCAGCTTGGCCTGGGCCTTGGCCAGCTCGCCTTGCAGGCGCGCCTCTTCCTTGCCCAGGCGGGCCTTCTCGGCGGCGACGTCGATCTCCATGAACAGGCACAGGCGCGTTTCGCCCACCACCGCAACGGGCGCGGCCTGCGCGGCGGCGGCCCAGGCGGCTTCGTCGTCGAACACCTTCACTTCGCTCAGCTTGGCCAGCGCCTGCAGCACCGGCGCCGCCTCGCGCATGAAGCCGGCGTCGCCCACCGCGTAGGCGGGCAGGCGGGTGGAAGGGGAAACATTCATCTCGCCGCGCAGGTTGCGGCTGGCGTCCACCACGGCCTTCAGGCGGGTCATCCAGGCTTCGGCCTGCGGGTTCACGTTGGCCGGGTTGGATTCCGGGTAGGGTGCCACGCTGATCGACTCGCCGCTCTTGCCGGCCACCGGCGCCACCTTCTGCCACAGCTCCTCGGTGATGAACGGGATCACCGGGTGCGCCAGGCGCAGGATCGCTTCCAGCACGCGGATCAGCGTGCGGCGGGTGCCGCGCTGCTGCGCCGCGTCACCGGTCTGGATCTGCACCTTGGCGATCTCCAGGTACCAGTCGCAGTATTCGTCCCAGACGAACTGGTAGATGGTGTTCGCCACGTTGTCGAGGCGGTATTCGGCGAAGCCCTTGGCCACGTCGGCTTCGGTCTTCTGCAGCAGCGACACGATCCAGCGGTCCGCCTGCGTCAGCGTCGCGTCCTGCTCCGCCAGGTCCTGGCCCTCGCAGTTCATCAGCACGAAGCGGGTGGCGTTCCAGAGCTTGTTGCAGAAGTTGCGGTAGCCCTCCGAGCGCTTGGCGTCGAAGTTGATCGAGCGGCCCAGCGTCGCGAGCGAGGCGAAGGTGAAGCGCAGCGCATCGGCGCCGTAGGCCGGGATGCCTTCCGGGAATTCCTTCTCGGTGTTCTTGCGCACCGCCGGCGCCGTCTCCGGCTTGCGCAGCCCGGTGGTGCGCTTGTCCAGCAGCGGCGGCAGGGCGATGCCGTCGATCAGGTCCACCGGGTCCAGCACGTTGCCTTCCGACTTGCTCATCTTCTTGCCGTGCGAGTCGCGCACCAGCCCGTGGATGTAGACGTCGCGGAACGGCACCTGGCCGGTGAAGTGCGTGGTCATCATGATCATCCTGGCCACCCAGAAGAAGATGATGTCGTAGCCCGTCACCAGCACGGTGGAGGGCAGGTACAGCGCGAGGTCCTGTGTCTTTTGCGGCCAGCCGAGCGTGGAGAAGGGCACCAGGGCCGACGAGTACCAGGTGTCCAGCACGTCGGGGTCGCGCGTGAGCTTCCTGCCCGGCGCCTGCGCCTGCGCTTCGGCCTCGCTGGCCGCCACGTAGACCTTGCCTTCTTCGTCGTACCAGGCCGGGATCTGGTGGCCCCACCACAGCTGGCGCGAGATGCACCAGTCCTGGATGTTGTTCATCCACTGGTTGTAGGTGTTGACCCAGTTCTC
>JAQGMU010000371.1 GCA_028292195.1 Ramlibacter sp.
GAAACCAGCGCCGTTCAGCCTGCTGGACGAGGTGGACGCGCAGCTGGACGACGCCAACACCGAGCGCTACGCCAAGCTGGTGACCGCCATGAGCAAGGGCACCCAGTTCCTGTTCATCAGCCACAACAAGATCGCGATGGAGATGGCCGAGCAGCTGATCGGCGTGACCATGCAGGAGCAGGGCGTCTCGCGCATCGTGGCGGTGGACATGGAGTCCGCTGTCTCCATGGTCGAAGCCGCATGAGGTTCGCGCAGCACAGTTCTCACCCTCTCCCGCTTGCGGGAGAGGGCCGGGGTGAGGCGGCATGAGGTTCGCGCAGCGCATTTCTCACCTTCTCCCGCTTGCGGGAGAGGGTCGGGGTGAGGCGGCATGAGGTTCGCGCAGCGCATTTCTCACCCTCTCCCGCTTGCGGGAGAGGGTCGGGGTGAGGGCCCATGAGTGGATTCACCGTGGGGCTCGCCATCATCGGCGGGCTGGTGCTGGCGGCCCTGGTCGCGTGGAACGCCTGGAGCACGCGGCGCAACACGCCGCGCCAGCCCGACCTCCCGACCACGGTGACGGCGACCGGGCCCATGGACGGCCCGTCCGGGCCCATCGAGCCCTCGTTCGATGAAGAGCCCCTGTCGTCGCTGCCTCTGCCGGAGAAGAAACCGGGGCTGGACGGCCTGATCGACGTGCTGGCGGCGATCGTCGTCGATGCGCCGGTGTCCGGGGAGGCCGCGCTGGCGGCGCTGCCGCCCACGCGCCGCGCCGGCAGCAAGCCCTTTGCCATCGAGGGCCGCAACGAGCTTGCGCAGGAATGGGAAACGCCGCGCCCCGGCCAGCGCTACGGCGCCTTCCAGGCCGGCGTGCAGATGGCCAACCGCAACGGCGCGCTGAACGACATCGAATATTCCGAGTTCGTGATGAAGGCCCAGGCCTTTGCCGACGCCATCAATGGCGCGCCCGAGTTTCCCGAGATGCGCGACGAGGTGGCGCGGGCGCGCGAGCTGGACCAGTTCGCCAGTTCGCACGACGCCCAACTGAGCTTCACGCTGCGTGCGCGCAACGCCGCCTGGAGCCCGGGCTACGTGAACCAGCATGCGGCGCGCCAGGGTTTCGTGGCGGGCGTCATCCCCGGGCGGATGGTGCTGCCTGCGACCGCGCCGGGCGTGTCGGCGGTGCTGGGGCTGTCGTTCTCCACCGCGGCGGCGCTGGCCGAAGACCCTTCGCACTCCGCCATCCGCGAACTGACGCTGAGCCTGGACGTGCCGCAGGTGCCGCGCAGCGAGCAGCCCTTCGTCCGCATGCGCGACGCCGCGATCGCGTTGGCGGCAGCGATGGATGGCCTGATCACCGACGACGACGGCCGGGTGATCCCGGTGGAAGCGCTGGACGTGATCGGCGCCGACCTCGAGCACCTGTACGACACGCTGGACGCGCGCGACCTCTCCGCCGGCTCGCCGCAGGCCCGGCGTCTGTTTAGCTGACCGGGGCGCGTACTCGTAGGCTGGGTTCGCGAACGCGACCCCAGCGCTGCGCGAAGCGCGGACTTCCTCCAAGGCACAATTCACGCATGTCCATCCCGGCCCGAGACCAGGAACGCGCCGATGCATTGCGCGAGCTGCTGCACCACCACGCCCACCAGTACTACGTGCTCGACGCGCCGGAGCTCCCGGACGCCGAGTACGACAAGCTGTTCCGCGAACTGCAGGCGCTGGAAGAGAAGCACCCGGAACTGCTGACGCCGGATTCGCCGACCCAGCGCGTGGGCGGCAGGATCCTGGAAGGCTTCGCCAAGGTGCGGCATCAGGTGCCCATGCTGTCGATCCGCACCGAGACCGACATCGAGGCCAGCGGTGCCCGCAACTTCGACGCCCGGGTGCGGCGCGAGCTGGGGCTGAAGGAGGGCGACCCGCCGGTGGGATACGTCGCCGAACTCAAGTTCGACGGCCTGGCGATCAGCCTGCGTTATGAGAACGGCACGCTGGTGCAGGCGGCCACGCGGGGCGATGGCGAGATCGGCGAGGACGTGACGCAGAACATCCAGACGATCGGGCAGATTCCGCTGCGGCTGAACGCTGGCCCTCACCCCGGCCCTCTCCCGCAAGCGGGAGAGGGAGCAAGTCAGGGAGAAGACTCCCTCTCCCGCAAGCGGGAGAGGGCGGGGGTGAGGGCGATCCCTCCCGTGCTCGAAGTCCGCGGCGAGGTCTTCATGCGCCGCGCCGATTTCGAGAGGCTCAACGAGCTCCAGCGCGAGAAGATCGCCAAGGGCGCGAAGAACGAGAAGACCTTCGTCAACCCGCGCAATGCCGCCGCCGGTGCGGTGCGCCAGCTCGATCCGGCCATTGCCCGGCAGCGGCCCCTGAGTTTCTATGCCTATGGCTGGGGCCAGATCGAAGGTGGCCCCGCCTTCGAGACGCACTACGAGGTGCTGCAGGCGCTGCGGGCCTGGGGCCTGCCGGTGTCCGAGCGCACCGTGCAGGCGCAAGGCGCCGACGACCTGATCGCCTACCACCAGGCGGTGGGGCGCGACCGCGACAGCCTGCCGTTCGACATCGACGGCGTGGTCTACAAGGTCGACTCGCTCGCACTGCAGAAGCAACTGGGCTTCGTCACGCGCGAGCCGCGCTGGGCCGTCGCGCACAAATTTCCGGCGCAGGAGCAGCTGACCACCGTGGAGTCCATCGACATCTACGTCGGCCGCACCGGCAAGCTGACTCCCGTCGCGCGACTGCAGCCGGTGTTCGTGGGCGGGGTCACCGTCACCAACGCCACCCTGCACAACGAGGACGAGGCGCGGCGCAAGGACGTGCGCGTCGGCGACACGGTGATCGTGCGGCGGGCCGGCGACGTCATCCCCGAGGTGGTGTCCGTGGTGGCTGAAAAGCGCGTGCCCGGTGCCGCGCAGTTCACCATGCCGCGCATTTGCCCGGTCTGCGGTTCGGCCGCCGTGCGCGAGGAGGGCGAGGTCGACTACCGCTGCACCGGCGGCCTGTTCTGCGGCGCCCAGCGCAAGCAGGCGATCCTGCATTTCGCCCAGCGCCGGGCAATGGACGTGGAAGGCCTGGGCGAAAAGCTGGTCGACCAGATGGTCGAGGCCGGCGTCATCCGCACCCTGCCGGACCTGTACCGCCTGGGGCTGGCCAACCTGGTGGCGCTGGAGCGCATGGGCGAGAAGTCGGCGCAGAACCTGCTGGCCGGCCTCGAGCAATCGAAGGGCACGACGTTGCCGCGCTTCCTGTTCGGCCTGGGCATACGCCACGTCGGCGAATCGACGGCGCGCGACCTGGCGCGTCACTTCGGCAAGCTGGACGGCATCATGGATGCGAGCGTGGAGCAGCTGCTCGAAGTGCCCGACGTCGGCCCGATCGTGGCCGAGAGCGTGCATGCCTTCTTCCAGCAGCCGCACAACCGCGAGGTGATAGCGCAGCTGCGCGCCTGCGGCGTGCACTGGGAAGAAGGCGAGCCGGCGGTGCGGGCGCCCAAGCCGCTCGCCGGCAAGACGGTGGTGCTGACCGGCACGCTCCCCACGCTGTCGCGCGACGAAGCCAAGGACATGCTGGAAGCTGCCGGCGCCAAGGTGGCCGGCTCCGTCAGCAAGAAGACCGACTACGTGGTGGCCGGCGCCGAGGCGGGCAGCAAGCTGGACAAGGCGCGCGAGCTGGGGGTGGCGGTGCTGGACGAAGACGGGTTGCGGACCCTGCTGGCGAGCTAACGCGTCGCGGGCTTCAGTTCCCGGCGTCGGGCCGCCGTTCCGGCCGCCGCCAGAGCCAGTACAGCAGGGCTGCCATCGCGGCCACCACGGCCACGGCGGCCAGCATCCACTTCTGCGGCGTGACGGTCAGCAAGGACGCAGCGCTGGCGCTCATCATCACGGTGGCGATCCACTTGGCGGAGCGGGGCACGACCTGGGCATCTTCCCAATTGCGCAGCGGGACTCCGAAGCGCGGGTGCGTGTGCAGCCAGTGGTGCAGCCGCGGCGAGCTGCGCGAGGCAGCCCAGGCCGCCACCAGCAGGAAGGGCACCGTGGGCATGACGGGCAGGATGATGCCGACGATCCCGAGCAGGATGCACAGCCAAGCCAGGCCCAGCAGCAGCCAGCGGGCAGGGGCGCTGAGCGCGCGGGGGCTGGCGGCGGGATCGGTGGACATGGAAGCAAGATACCAGCAGGCTTCCTGACGCGGGGTGCGCATTCGCACATCCCATGGCGGGAAGCAGGTGAACGGCGATGTGTCGCTGCCGAGATGGCTGAACCGCCCGATCACGTCCCCGGCTGGCCTAGCGTTGTACTCGCCTGACGGGTATTGTGGATATTGCCGGCATCCTGGCGAGCTCGGAGCGGGCGGAGCAGGATGTCGCGATGCTCCTGGCGGCACAAATTGTCTTCTGGATGCTGGCCGCGACGGATGGCCACGCGAAGAACTTCAGCATCCATCTGCTGCCGCAGGGAAGGTACCAGCTGACGCCCCTGTACGACGTCATGTCGATCCTTCCCGTGATGGGAGAAGGACCCAGCCAGATCTCATGGCACAAGGCCAGGCTTGCGATGGCGGTTTCCGGAAAAAACAGGCACTGCCTCCTGAAGGATGTCCAGCGACGTCACTTCAACGCGATGGGCCCGAAGTGCGGATACGGCAGGGACGTCGAACCTTTGATCCAGACATTGCTGCAACGGACACCCCATGCGGTGGCGGAAGTGAACGCGAAGCTGCCGACCGGATTTCCCCAGCAGGTTTCGGACAAGATACTCGGTGGCTTGCAGGCGGCCGCGGACAGGCTTGCCGCAATGCCCCCAGCCTGAGGAAATTGGCAAGCTCTCGGCTATCCTTGCCCTCATGACCGTCCGTGAAATCCTGAAGATGGGCGACGAGCGCCTGCTGCGCGTCGCCCCGCCGGTGCTGAAGTTCGGCACGCCGGAGCTGCGTGCGTTGATCGCCGACATGCAGGACACCATGCGCGAAGCCAACGGCGCCGGCCTGGCCGCGCCGCAGATCGGCGTCGACCTGCAGCTGGTGATCTTCGGCACCGATGACGTCAACCCGCGCTACCCCGACGCGCCGGCGGTGCCGCGCACCGTGCTGCTGAACCCGGTGATCACGCCGCTGGGCGGCGAGGAGGAAGAGGGCTGGGAAGGCTGCCTGTCGGTGCCCGGGCTGCGCGCCATGGTGCCGCGCTACACCCGCATCCGCTACACCGGCTTCGACGAAAAGGGCAACGCTGTCGATCGCGTCGCCGAAGGCTTCCACGCCCGCGTGGTGCAGCACGAATGCGACCACCTGATCGGCAAGCTCTACCCCATGCGGGTGCGGGACTTCACCAAGTTCGGGTTCACCGAGGTGCTGTTCCCGGGGCTGGACGCGGAACCGGACGACTGATCCGCCTTCCCCCTTCCTGGGGGTAGCCACCGGCCCGCCGCGGGAGAACAATGGCACCGTCCTTCCCAAGGAGCGCTGCCATGACGAACCTCGTGATCTGCTGCGACGGCACCTGGAACACGCCCGACGAACGCGATCGCGGCGTGCCGGTGCCGACCAACGTGGTGCGGATCTTCAACGCGGTGGCGCAGCGCGACGCCCAGGGCGCGGAGCAGCAGCGCTACTACCACCCCGGCGTGGGGACCAACGGCAGCTGGTTCGACAAGGTGGCCGGCGGCGGCACCGGGGCCGGGCTGGACCGCAACATCATGAGCGCGTACCGGGAGCTGTGCGACCGCTACCAGCCAGGCGACGCGATCTACCTGTTCGGCTTCAGCCGCGGCGCCTATACCGTGCGCAGCCTGGCGGGCTTCATCGGGCGCTGCGGCCTGCTGGAC
The DNA here is from genome assembly GCA_028292195.1 of Ramlibacter sp. GTDB lineage: Bacteria > Pseudomonadota > Gammaproteobacteria > Burkholderiales > Burkholderiaceae_C > Ramlibacter. The sequence goes on from JAQGMU010000371.1 coordinate 5,796, forward strand.
ACCGGCAAGCTGGCGGAAGCGGAGGCCTGGGCCCGGATCGAGCGGCTGTTCCAGCGCGGCTACCGCCGCCGCGTGGAGTCGCGCGAGCTGCGTTCCTGGGCCGAGCTGGCCTTCCACGACGGCGGCCAGCCGGTGAAGATCCGCTTCCTGGGCGTGTGGGACACGGTGGGCGCGCTCGGCATCCCCGACGACATGGCGGTGCTGAACCTGCTGGACAACCTGCAGGACCACACCTTCCACGACATCATGCTGGGCACGCACATCGAGGTGGCCCGCCATGCGGTGGCGCTAGACGAAATGCGCGCCACCTTCCAGCCGACCCTGTGGTCGGTGCAGGCCGGACAGGACGCGCGGCAGGTCTGGTTCCCGGGCGTGCATTCCGACGTCGGCGGCGGCTACCGGGAAACCGGCCTGTCCGACGGCGCCCTGGCCTGGATGATCGAGGAGGCGCGCCTGAAGGGCAAGGGCCTGGCCTTCAACGACGCGATGGTGGAGCAGATCAAGCCCTCGTCCCTGGACGTGCTGCACGAGTCCTGCGAAGGCGCGTTCCTGCTGCTGCCCACGCAGCCACGCAGCGCACCCCTGCTGGGCGACCCGAACTCGCCGGTGCACCCGTCGGTGCTGGCCCGGCAGAAGACGCCGCCCATCCACCAGTGCCCGTACCGCGATGACCGCACCGTGGCGCACCCGGTGCCGGCCACGGCGCAGGTGTTCGCGATGCAGCCCTGGAACGCCACCGGCATCTGGCTGGAGGCCGGCCGCAACTACAACTTCGCGGCCGAGGGCGAGTGGCTGGACGCCTCCATCAAGTGCGGCCCGGAGGGCACCAGCGACGGCCACTTCCAGCTGGCGGAGATCCCGCAGGTGGGCGGCGCCTTGCTGGGGCTGGCGGAGGAGGCCTGGAAGAAGGTGACGGGCAACCGCGCCGCCGATTTCAGGTTCACCCGCCGGCACGAGGACATGCCGTGGTTCTGCCTGGTCGGCGCCATCGCCAACGGCGGCGGCGTCGACGCCAAGCAGCACCTGGCGCCGCACGAGAGCTTCCGGATAGGCAAGGGCTGCAACTACACGCCGCAGCAGTCGGGGTACTTCTACGCCTACGCCAACGACGCGTGGAATTGCTACGGCAACAACCGCGGGCGGGTGAACCTGACGGTTGCTTGAGGTCGCCACGGTGGGGTCGCTGCGCGAACCCACCCTACACACCGATCAGCGCCCCCGTAGGGTGGGTTCGCGCAGCGACCCCACCGCCAGCCCCTACTCCGCCTTGATCCCGCGCATCATGATCACGCCGCCCAGCACGGCGGTGTCGGACTTGATGCGGTTGGCCAGGCCTTCGGCGTTGGTGCCCGCCACCTGCCAGCCCTGCTGGAACAGCTTGGAGCGCACGTCCGGCGAGCGCGCGATCTCGGCGATCAGCGCCGACAGCTTGGCCGCGACCGGCTTGGGCATGGACTGGGGCGCGGCGGCGGCGGTCCAGATCTCCAGCTGGAAGCCGCGGATGCCCTGCTCGTTCAGGCTGGGATATTCCGGCACCAGCGGGCTGCGGCTGATGGAGGTGACGCCGACCGCCTTCAGCTTGCCGGCGCGGATCTGCGCCGCGGCCAGCGCGGGCGGCAGCAGCGCGAGCTGGATCTGGCCGCCGATCATGGCGTTGATCACCTGCGGGTTGCCCGGGTAGGGCACGTGCACGGGGTCGATGTTGGTCTTGGTCTTCAGCAGTTCCATGCCGATGTGGCCCACGGTGCCCACGCCGGGCGAGCCGTAGCTCCACTTGTTGCCGCCGTTGCGGGCGGCCAGGAAGAACTCGTCGGCGTCCTTGCCGGGCGCGTTCGCCGGCGCCGTCAGCATCAGCGGCGCGGTGCCGATCAGGCTGAGGGGCTGGAAGGCCTTGAGCGGATCGAAGGGCACCGCCGGGTTCAGCATCCTGGCGATGGTCATGTTGCCGTTGATCATCACGCCGATGGTGTGGTCGTCGGTCGCCTTGGCAACGAAGTCGGCCGCGATGTTGCCGCCGGCGCCGACCTTGTTGTCGACGATCACGGGCTGCCCGAGGGCCTTCGACAGCGGCTCGGCGATGGTGCGCGCCACCAGGTCGGGCGTGGAACCGGCGGGGAAGCCGACGACGATGTGCAGCGGCCGGGTGGGCCAGTTCAAGGGCGCGGCAGGCGCGGCCTTGGCGACGGGAGCGGCCCTGCCGGCGGGAGCGGCCCTGGTTTGGGCAAATGCCGCGCCAGCGGCGGCAGCCAGGGCCAGCAGCACGAAGCCACGGCGAGCGGAAGTCTTCAACATCATCGATCCTTCGACAAGCAAGCGGCCCTGTGGAGGGCCGAACCAGGAATGGTAGCGCGGCAGGCGGTCGTCTCTGGGCGCCGCCTTAGGAATTTTGCGTAAGCAGGCGCCAGCCGTCAGGCTGCGATCGCTTCCAGCAGTTCCGTCTCGATCTCGATCTGCCGCTTGTTCTGCTGCAGCTCCGGCCCGTCGATCAGGAAGGTGTCCTCGACCCGCTCGCCCAGCGTGCTGACCTTGGCCAGCTGCAGGTTGATGTTGTGCCGTGCCAGCACCCGGGCCACCGAGTACAGCAGGCCGACGCGGTCGCTGGCCGAGATGGTCAGCAGCCAGTGCTGCGCCTTCTCGTCGGGGCGCAGGTCCACCCGCGGCGTGACCGGGAAGCTGCGCACGCGGCGCGACACCCGGCCGCGGCTGGGCGGCGGCAGCGGACCGGCCTGGGCGATGGTGCCGGCCAGGTCCGATTCCACCATCGTGCACAGCTCGCGGTAGTGGTCCGGCATCATGGCCGTCACCACCTGGAAGGTGTCCAGGGCGTAGCCGTTGCTGGCGGTGTGGATCTTGGCGTCGAGAATGCTGAAGCCGGCCTGGTCGAAGAAGCCGCAGATGCGCGCGAACAGGTCCGGCTGGTCGGCCGTGTAGACCAGGATCTGCAGCCCTTCGCCCACCGGCGACAGGCGCGCCCGCACGATCACCTTGGCGCTGCCGACGTGGCGCGACAGGTGGCGCGTGTGCCAGGCGATGTCGCCCGCTTCGTGGCGCATGAAGTAGCCCACGTCCAGCGTCTCCCACAGCTTCTTGTGGGCTTCGAAGGGCATGGCGAACAGCTGCAGCTGCACCAGCGCCTCGCGCTTGCGCGCTTCCACTTCGGCCAGCGGGTCGGGCGCGCGGCCGCCCAGCACGCGCAGCGTGTAGCGGTACAGGTCTTCCAGCAGCTTGCCCTTCCAGGCGTTCCACACCTTGGGGCTGGTGCCGCGGATGTCGGCCACCGTCAGCAGGTACAGCGCGGTCAGGTAGCGCTCGTTGCCCACGCGCTGGGCGAAGGCGTTGATCACCGCCGGATCGCCCAGGTCCTCCTTCTGCGCCACCCGGCTCATGGCCAGGTGCTCGCGCACGAGGAACTCGACCAGCCTGCAGTCCTCGGCGTCGATGGCGTGCTGCTTGCAGAAGCGCCGCACCTCGCGCGCGCCCAGCTCGGAATGGTCGCCGCCGCGGCCCTTGGCGATGTCGTGGAACAGCGCCGCGCAGTACAGGATGTAGGGCTTGTCCCAGCCGGCCGCCAGCTGCGAGCAGAACGGGTACTCGTGCGCGTGGTCGGCGATGAAGAAGCGGCGCACGTTGCGCAGCACCATCAGGATGTGCTGGTCCACGGTGTAGACGTGGAACAGGTCGTGCTGCATCTGGCCGACGATGCGGCGGAACACCCACAGGTAGCGCCCCAGCACCGAGGTCTGGTTCATCAGCCGCAGCGCGTGGGTGATGCCGCGCGGCTGCATCAGCATGGCGCGGAAGGTGGCGTGGTTGGCGGGGTCGTTGCGGAAGCTCGCGTCCATCACCTTGCGCGCGTTGTACAGCGCGCGCAGCGTGCGGGTCGACAGGCCCTTCACGCCGGGCGTGGTCTGGTACAGCAGGAAGGTTTCCAGGATCGCCTGCGGCTGCTTCAGGTACAGGTCGTCGCTGGCCACCTCGATCATCCCGGCCTTGTCGAAGAAGCGCTCGTTGATGGCGCGCGCTTCGGTCGCCGCGGGGTTGAGGCGCTCCTCGATGTTCAGCAGCAGGATCTGGTTCAGCTGCGCCACCGCCTTGGCCGCCCAGTAGAAGCGCTTCATCAGCCGCTCGCTGGCCCGCTCCAGCGGCCGGCCGTCCGGGCGCAGCACGGTGTTGTAGCCGAAGGCCTCGGCCACCGCGTTCTGCAGGTCGAACACCAGCCGGTCCTCGCGCCGGTGCGCCACCATGTGCAGGCGGGCGCGGATCAGGCTCAGCAAGGCCTCGTTGCGCTTGATCTGCCTGGCCTCGAAGCCGGTGGCCAGGCCGTTGCGGGCCAGCTCCTCCCAGCTCCTGCCGAAGCCGGCGGCGTTGGCCACCCACAGGATCACCTGCAGGTCGCGCAGCCCGCCCGGCGACTCCTTGCAGTTCGGCTCCAACGAGTAGGGACTGTTCTCGTACTTGCTGTGCCGCTGCCGCATCTCTAGCGACTTGGCGACGAAGAAGGCCTTCGGGTCGATGGCCTTGCGCAGTTGCTGGCAGAAACGCGTGTGCAGCGTGGCGTCACCGGCCACCAGGCGCGA
>JAQGMU010000418.1 GCA_028292195.1 Ramlibacter sp.
CAGGTCAACGAGATCAGCGCGCCCGAGGTTGCGCGCTTCGGCGACAAGGCCAAGCCGGTCCACGCCAAGTTCTCCAAGATCATCGGCGAGGATTTCACGCGCGACTGGTTCGCAGCGCTGCAGGCGATCCGCGCCAGGTAAGGCGGCTTGCGTGGCCATGAGAACGCCCCGGCGCATCCTTGATGCGCACCATCACTTCTGGGATCTGCAGGCGGGCTACTACCCCTGGCTGTCGGACCAGGTCGACCCGCATTTCTTCCTGGGCGACTACCAGGCTTTCCGTGTCGCGCGCCGGCTGCCGCAGGACTTGCGGCGCGACACGGCCGGCCTGCCGCTGGTCGGCACGGTGCACTGCGAGGCCGAGCGTGACCGCCACGATCAGGTCGGCGAGACCGCCTGGCTGGACCGGCTGCACAGAGAGACTGGTCTGCCCAGCGCCATCGTCGGGCATGTCTGGCTGGACGATCCGCGCTGCGAGGAGCTGCTGGCAGCGCACCGTGCGGCCAGCCCGCTGCTGCGCGGCATCCGCTCCAAGCCAGTCACCTCGCGCACGCTGGCCGAGGCGGCGACGGTGCGTGGCCAGCCGCGTTCGATGCAGGACGAAGCCTGGCTGCGCGGCTTCGCGCTGCTGCAGAAGTACGACCTGTCGTGGGATCTGCGCGTACCGCATTGGCATCTGGCCGAGGCGGCAACGGTGGCGCGGGCATTCCCTGATACGCGCATCGTGTTGAACCACACCGGCTTTCCCTGGGACCGCAGCGACGCAGGGTTGCGGTTGTGGCGCCAGTCGATGCAGGCGATCGCCGATTGTCCCAACGTCTGGCTCAAGGTGTCCGAACTGGGCTTGCCTGACGCGCCCTGGACGGTCGAAGGCAACCGCGGAGTAGTGCGCGACGCCATCGCCCTGTTCGGGCTGGAACGTTGCATGTTCGCCAGCAACTGGCCGGTGTGCACGCTGACCGTGTCCTACCAGGATCTGGTCGCGGGACTGTGCGAGATCCTCTCGGACTTCGACGATGCGCAGCTGGACCGGTTCTTCTACGGAACCGCTGCGAATTTCTATCGGGTAGGCTGAAGGATTGGGTATGGGGCTCGCGTGGCCGGTCGCCTCTTGGTGCAGGCTAAGCAGGTCGTACGTCTTCACCATGTTCAGAAGGCCCGAATGCGCAAACGCCTGCGGCGAGAACGCGGGATCCATTCGCTTCAGGTAGGACCCAAGCCCGCCCAGACTTACCTTCCCCTCAGTTCAGCGCCGGCCGGTTCGAGCCTAGCCTCGCTCTCCTTGCCAGCCGTAAGTGGCCCGGCAGGGGCAAGCGGCGCTTCTTGGGGCGCCCACTCAAAGAATTGATCGCTCGCGTTGCGGAGTGCGTCCGGAGTCTTGCTCTCGCCGACGATGTACACGGTTGCTCCACGCTCCCGCAGCTTCCGGCATAAGTACGCGCCCCTCGATCTACCTGACGAAGCCCGCCTGCAGCTCCTGCTCGATCGCGGGATCGCGTTTTGGGATGTGTGCGCGGCTGCGCAGAGGCCCGGGAGCATGGACTCCAGCATAGATGCGACAAGCGTCGTGGCGAATGACTTCGCCTCCTACTTTGCAGTCCATCCTCGGATCGTCCGCGTGTGCCTGAACGGCCAGCACGCATCCAAGCTCTATCAGAGGCTCGTTCTGAAAACTCTCCCAGAGCGCCTCAAGTCCGCATCGATGACACTCCCCTCAACGAGTCCGGCGAACGCGGACGTCCCATTTGAGGCAAAACGGCGCGCGTGGGCAGACGCACTGCTTTGAGCACGGGCCCACGTCTCATTTCGGCGGCCGTGCCAGCTAAGGGGTGCTTCTGGTCGAGAGCGGACGTCTTCCAGAGCACCACCTCCCAGATCCGGGTTCACTCGCCGCAAGGCAATCAGCGGCCAGCGGCTCAGGCATCGTTCAGATGCTTGCCCACGAGCCCAGTCATCTCGAACATCGTGACCTCGTCCTTCCCCATGACTGCCTTGAGCTTGTCGTCGCAGAGGATGTTGCGCTTGTTTGCGGGGTTCTGAAGGTCGTGCTGTTTGATGTAAGCCCACAGCCGCTTGGTGGCTTCAGTGCGCGGCACCGGATCAGGGCCGATCACGGCAGCCAACTGGGGGCTCGGCTTCAGTGCCTTCATGAAGGCGGAAGGCTTCTGGGGTGATTCAGATTGCTTCATTCGCTCGCCCTGATACGAAAACGGGCAGCATACTCGACACCCGTTCTGACGGGGAAGGCGTACCGAGAAATACGGAGGTGGCACCTTCCTGCCGATGCCACCAAGGGCTCTCGCCCTTTGCAACTAAACTGTGGTCGCAGGTGAAGACTCCGATTTGAGGCAGCTTCGCATGCGGATGGAGCACCATCGGAGCAGTCTGCTCACCGCCAAAAAGATTGGCCGCACTGCTGCGCGCCTGTCTACCAAAAACATGACCACGACCCAAGACTCGACCATTACTGCCCGAGCCTCGCGCGGGCAGACCGCCGCACGCAAAGCCCCCCGGCCAGTGCACCCCCTCCTCCAGAAACTGTTCGAGCTGTACCCGAGGCTATTCGGTGCCCGGTTCCTTCCACTCAAGGTCGGCGTCTTTGAAGACCTCGTGGCGGCGCACCCGGAGGCGCTGCCCGCGGCCGAGCTAAAGGTGGCGCTCGGGCTGCACACGCGTTCGACCCGCTACATCGAGGCGGTGGCCTCCGGCCTGGCCCGCCACGACCTAGGAGCCAAGCCGGTGGAGCCTGTGGCGCCAGAGCATGTGCACCATGCGATCCTGGAGCTGTACAAGCGCGGCAAGGCGCCGGAGCGGGCGCGCCAGCGTGCAGTTGAGCAACTGGCGGCTGCAATCGAGGTTTCCGGGCTAAGCCGCGAAGGCTACCGCGAGCGCTTCACCTCGCCCGACGACAACCTGCAATCGCTGCTGGAAGACGCACTGTCGATCGTGGCGCAAAAAGGAGCGCGCCGCGAAGCCCTGCAAAACGCATTCAGGGCAAGCGGCAAGACGGTTGTCGAGTTCGCCGAAATGTATGGGCTGGACCCGAGGGAAGCGAAAAGGCTGCTGGCGTGAGCAGCCCTCCGCGGCAGGACGGCCCCTCCAGGGAAGACCTCGCGCACTCTCACACCAGTGAGATCGCAGCCACAGACGGGCACAATCGCCTCATGCAAGACGCACCGTCGCACTCCAGCCAGCCGCGGAACCCCCTGCACGGCGTGACGCTCGAGGCCATTGTTCGCGCCCTGGAAGCCCGCTACGGATGGGCCGATCTCGCAGTGCGGATACCGGTGCGCTGCTTCACGCACGACGCCAGCGTCAACTCCAGCCTGAAATTTCTCCGCAAGACGCCCTGGGCTCGCGAGAAGGTGGAAGAGCTCTATCTCTTCATGCTGCGGGAGGATCGGCGGATGCAGCGGCCGTCCGGCTGATCGGTGGAACCCGGGGAGGACTGGCGCTGGTGCTACCTGGACGACCGGCTGGTGGGGCGAGAAGAACCGAGCCGCAGCTCAGCGCGAGGCGTCAACGCCCTCGCCATCGCTGCGGGGCAGTGCGTATTCCGCTGGCGCGCGGAGTGCTTCGGGCTCCACGGGGGGCGTATCCGGCGCGGGGCCCGCACCAGCCACCGAGGTGTCGACGTGGGGCTCTTCGCTTTGCACCTTCCGCTTTTTCGCCACCTTGGCAGGTGGCTGCGCGGAGCTGGCCACTTGCGGTGCCGGGACGGGCTGGACGACGGGAACGGGGTCGGAAACCGCAGCCACCGGCTCGGGTGCGGCAGATGCGGGCGGCGCGGTCGCCGACACAGGTGGCTGCGCAGGTCCCGCGCCTGACGTGCGCGTCGCGGCTGCCGCACCGCCTTGATCCCGCGCCCAGTGTGCCCAGGGCGGCGGCTGGTTCCCCAAGTCAGGGGGCGCGTACAGGGCCGCGCCCGCGAGCAGCCCGAAAAGGGCGCCCCCGCCAAACATGCTCCAAGCTCGCCAACCGTGACTCATGCGGTGAAGATGACGCACTCCCCGCCACAGCCTCGCGGGACGGCTGCGCCTTGCGCTGCGGGAGCTGTCCTACCGCCGGACCGCAAGCTCCGGGTGTCAGGCCAGTTGCTTCTCCAGCTGGTCAAGCACGTCATAGCACGGCAAGACCTTCGCCACGCTCGAATTCGGCTCGCGGCCTTCGCGGATCGCCGCGATGAATTCACGGTCCTGCAGCTCGATGCCGTTCATGGACACGTCCACCTTGCTGACGTCGATCTTTTCTTCCTTGCCGTTGAACAGGTCGTCGTAGCGCGCGATGTAGGTCGCGGTGTCGCCGATGTAGCGGAAGAAGGTGCCCAGCGGGCCGTCGTTGTTGAACGAGAGCGACAGCGTGCAGATGGCGCCGTTGGCGGCCTTCAGCTGGATGCTCATGTCCATCGCGATGCCCAGCGCCGGATGGATCGGGCCCTGCACCGCGTTGGCCTTCACGATCGGGCTGCCGCACTGGTAGGCGAACAGGTCGACGGTGTGGGCCGCGTGGTGCCACAGCAGGTGGTCGGTCCAGCTGCGGGCCTGGCCCAGCGCGTTCATGTTGGTGCGGCGGAAGAAATAGGTCTGCACGTCCATCTGCTGGATGTTGAACTCGCCGGCCGCGATCTTCTTGTGCACGTACTGGTGGCTGGGGTTGAAGCGGCGGGTGTGGCCGACCATCGCCACCAGCCCCGTCTTCTTCTGCGCCGCGACGACGGCCTTGCCGTCTTCCAGCTTGTCGCAAAGGGGAATCTCGACCTGCACGTGCTTGCCGGCCTTCAGCGCGGCGATGGACTGCGCGGCGTGCATTTGCGTCGGCGTGCACAGGATCACGGCGTCGACGTCCGGCCGCGCCAGCGCTTCGTCGAGGTTGGTCGTGACATGCTTGGCGCCGTACTTCTGCGCCACTTCCTGCGCTTTCGGCAGCTCGCGGCCGATGATGGAGGTGATCTCGACACCGTCGATCAGCTTCAGCGCATCGAGGTGCTTGATGCCGAAAGCGCCGGGGCCGGCGAGTGCGATGCGGACAGGCTTGCTCATGGGTTGTTCTCCAGGATCATGTGGCCCACCGCGGTGTTCGATGCGGGGACGTGATAGAAGCGGTGCTTGACCGTGGGCTTGCGGCCGCCGCCGCCGACGTCGGCCATCGCGCCGCGCGCGATCAGCCACATCACCAGCTCGATGCCTTCGCTGCCGGCTTCCTTGACGTACTCGATGTGCGAGACGCCGGCCAGGCCTTCCGGGTCCTCGATCAGGCGGTCCAGGAACTTGTTATCCCATTCCCTGTTGATCAGGCCGGCGCGGGGGCCCTGTAGCTGGTGGCTCATGCCGCCGGTGCCCCAGATCTGCACGTTGAGGTCTTCGTCGAAGCTCTCGACGGCCTTGCGGATCGCCTGTCCCAGCCGGAAGCAGCGCATGCCGCTGGGCACGGGGTACTGCACCACGTTGACGGCGAACGGGATCACCTTGAAGGGCCATTCCTGCGGCTGGCCGCACATCAGCGACAGCGGCACCGTCAGGCCATGGTCGACGTCCATCTTGTTGACGATGGTGAGGTCGAAGTCATGATGGATCACCGAGTGGGCGATGTGCGACGCCAGCTCCGGCGCGCCGATCACCTTGGGCACCGGACGCGGCCCCCAGCCTTCGTCGGCCACCGCGTATTCGGCGGCGGTGCCGATCGCGAAGGTCGGGATCATTTCCAGGCTGAAGGCGGTGGCGTGGTCGTTGAAGACCAGGAACACGACGTCGGGCTTGTTCTCCTTGATCCACTGGCGCGAGAAGTCGTAGCCGGCAAAGACCTTCTGCCAGTACGGCTCCTTGTCCTTGCCGAGATCCATCGCCGCGCCGATGGCGGGCACGTGCGAGGTGTAGACGGAGGCGGTGATGCGGGCCATTATTTTTTCTCTTCCTTGCCGGTCCAGGCGGCCGAGCGGCCGCCGCCGATCATCATGTCGCGATAGGCCTCTTCGCTCATGCCGGTCATGGAGCCGGCCATCTGCTGGAAGCTCTTGCCATCGGTGGCGCCGATCTTGGCCAGGAAATAGATGTTGCCGCCCAGCGCGATGCAGCGGTTCAGGTCGCGCGCGAGCACGGCCAGCTTCTGGTCTTCGGTCATCGGCCACTGGTCCAGGGTGCCGCGCTCGTCGGCCTTGAACTTCTCGCGGTTCTCGGCCTTCATCAGCGACATGCAGAACTGGTTGAGCCAGTAGCCCTTGCGGCTCTGTTCGGCATCGAAGATCGTGGTGCCGGGGATGTTTGTATAGGGTTTGTCCAGGGACATGATCGGTTCCTCGTTATGGCGCGCAGGCAAAGCTGCCGGCGGCATTGGCGTCGCCACCGCGGTAGCGCGGGACCAGCGGCCATTCGCACAGCGGGCGGCTGCGCGAGACCTGGAACGGCGGCTTGGCGTCCTGCTCCACGAGCGTCAGGCCGGCCGGCGCCTGGCCCTGCTCGACCCAGGCTACCAGGGCTTGCAGGAAGTCGGCGTTGGCCGGGCCGCCGGTGCCGACGTGGTCGACGTTGGGGGCGGTAAATGCCTTGAAGAACTGGTCCACCGTGCCGCGGCCCAGGCGCTGCTGCACGGCCGCGTGGTAGCCGAGGCCGGTGTACGGGCTCTCCGCATAGTCGCCCAGGTTCTCCAGCAGGATCAGCTTGCCGCCGTGGGCATGGAAGGCCGACAGGTCCGGGTCGGTCGAATCCATCAACGACGACACCTCGCGGATGCGCGCCCAGTGGTCCTTGGGGTCGTAGCGGCGCAGGTCGGCGTTCGCATCCTTGGCGTAGAAGTACTGGATGGCGCCGCCGCCATAGAACCAGGCGATGCCGTTGGCCGGCACCGCCGGGAAAGCGGGCGCGGCGGTACCGGTCCACCAGGCCTGCCAGCCGCCGGTGGGACCGAACGAAGGGGTGTTCTCGCCGCTCGGGCCGCGGCCCGGGTACTCGCGCACGCCATTGGCCAGGTCGAAGTCGAAGCGCAGCGGCGAGTTCAGCGTCTGCACCGCTTTGATCTGCGCCGCGCTCAGGCAGTTGTCGGCAAGCGCGCCGGCGCAACGCAGCTTGGTGACGTCGAAGCGCTGCCGGCACCCGACCGGATCGGACACCAGGCCGTCGGCCAGGCCATCGGCAGCGTCGCAGGCGGCGAGCACGGCGTCGTGCACCAGCTTGACCTTGGCCGGCGGGATCCAGCCCTCGCCCACCAGGGCAAGGCCGTCGCGCAGGCCCGCGTGCTGCAGGCCGGTCCACGACATCACCGGCACCCGGGCAAAAATGCCGTCGAAATCGTTCGGGTAGCGCTGGGCCATGGTCATGCCCTCGCGCCCGCCCTCGGAACTGCCGGCGAAGTACAACTTCTGCGGGCCGCGGCCGTAGGCCTGCTTCATCACCGCCAGCGCGACGTCGCGCACCTTCTTGTACGAAGCATGCGAAAAATTGGCCAGCGCCTCGTCGTTCAACGCGAACGCTTGCGGCGGCGTGCCGGGCTTGTCCTGGTGGCCGGAATCGGTACCGTAGGTGACGAAGCCGCGGGCCAGCGCGCCGGGCGTTTGATAGGGCTGCGCCGGGAGCAGCCCCAGCCCGGAGATCAGCACGCCGTTGAAGCCGCCGCCGCCGTACTGCAGCGAGCGGCCGTTCCAGTCCACCGGCAGGTTGACCTGGAAGTTGATCGCGGGCGCGTTCGGGTCCAGCGGCGCGATCTTGCCCAGCACCTTGCAGTACGCCGGCGTGGCGGGCGTGATGGTGCCGGCCGGCGTCGCGGCGCGCTCGGCCACGGCCAGCGGCGCCGGCGCCATGAACGTGGCGCTGTCGAGGGTGGCGGCGCCGCTGGGCAGGCCGATGGCGGCCGGCGCGATGGAGGCGCCGGCCAACGCGGCGCAACCCGCAGCGGCATCGCCGGACACCAGCTTGCCGGGCGCGCTGCAGGCCGCAAGCAATGCGACGGCGGCGGCAAGCGTCAGGACTCTCTTCACTTCGTCTCCTCCGGCCAGTACAGGCGATTCGGGTTGTCCACCAGCAGCTTCTGCTGCAGTTCGGGCGTGGTGGCGATGTGCGGGATGAAGTCGACCAGCAGGCCGTCGTCCGGCATGTGGCCCTTCAGGTTCGGGTGCGGCCAGTCGGTGCCCCACAGCACGCGGTCCGGGAAGGACTCGACGACCTTGCGGGCGAACGGCACCACGTCGCGGTAGGCATTGCGCTCACCGTTCAGCGCCGGCGGGCCGGAGACCGACAGCCGCTCGGGGCAGCTCACCTTGCTCCAGACGTTGGTGTGCTCGCGCATGAACTTCAGGAACAGCTGGAACTCGGGCCCATCGATCGGCTTGCTCACGTCGGGCCGGCCCATGTGGTCCACCACCACGGTGGCCGGTAGCGCGGTGAAGAAGTCCCACAGCTCCGGCAGGTCGACCGACTCGAAATAGATCACCACGTGCCAGCCCAGCGGGGCGATGCGGCCGGCGATCTCCAGCAGTTCGTCCTTGGGCGTGAAGTCGACCAGCCGCTTGACGAAGTTGAAGCGGACGCCGCGCACGCCGGCCGCATGCATGTCCTGCAGTTCCTGGTCGGTGACGCCGCGCTTCACGGTGGCGACGCCCCTGGCCTTGCCCCTGGAAGACTTCAGCGCGTCGACCAGGGCCCGGTTGTCGGCGCCGTGGCAGGTTGCCTGCACGATCACGTTCTTCGCGAAGCCCAGGTGGTCACGCAGCGCGAACAGCTGCGCCTTGCTCGCGTCGCAGGGCGTGTACTTGCGCTCGGGCGCATAGGGGAATTCGGCGCCGGGGCCGAACACATGGCAGTGCGCGTCGACGCTGTTGGGCGGCAGCTTGAATTGCGGCTTGGCGGGACCGGCGTACCAGTCGAGCCAGCCTGGGGTCTTCTCGAAGCCGCCGGAGGTGGGTTTGCTCATGGTGTGATCAATCGATGTATTTGAGGCCGGCCTTTTCCAGCGGCTCGCGCATCTTGTACATGTCCAGGCCCAGCACGCCGGAGGCCAGCCTGGCGCGCTTCTCGCCCTCGTTGGCCTCGCGCGCGGTGGCGGCTTCCAGCGTCTTCTTCGCCAGCGCCGCCGGCACGCAGACCACACCGTCGTCGTCGGCCACGATCACGTCGCCCGGGTGCACCAGCGCGCCGGCGCAGACCACCGGGATGTTCACCGAGCCCAGGGTCGCCTTGACGGTGCCCTTGGAGCTGATGGCCCGGCTCCAGACCGGGAAGCCCATCTCGGTCAGCGTCTTGACGTCGCGCACGCCGGCGTCGATCACCAGCGCCAGGGCGCCGCGCGCCTGGAACGAGGTGGCCAGCAGGTCGCCGAAGAAGCCATCGGTGTTGTCGGTGGTGCAGCCCGCGATCACGATGTCGCCCGGCTGGATCTGTTCGGCCGCCACGTGCAGCATCCAGTTGTCGCCCGGCTGCAGCAGCACGGTGACGGCCGTGCCGGACACCTGGGCGCCGGGATAAATCGGCCGCATGTAGGGTTTGAGCAGGCCGACGCGGCCCATGGCTTCGTGCACCGTGGAGGCGCCCAGCCTGGCCAACGCGTCGGCGGTCGCGCGGTCGGCGCGCTTGATGTTGCGATAGACAACGCCCAGTTCGTACATATCAGATCCCCTTGGATGCAAGCAACGCATTCAGCCGCGGGAACACGCGGCGCGTGTTGGCTTCGAAGATCTGGTGCTTGTCGTCCGCACTCAGGATGGTCGAAGCGTCGATGTACTTTTTCGTGTCGTCGTAGTAGTTGCCCGTGGTCGGGTCGATGCCGCGCACCGCGCCTATCATCTCGGAGGCGAACAGCACGTTCTGCACCGGGATCACCGTGTTCAGCAGGTCGATGCCCGGCTGGTGGTAGACGCAGGTGTCGAAGAAGATGTTCTTCAGCAGGTGCTCCTGCAGCAGCGGCTTCTTCATCTCCTGCGCCAGCCCGCGGAAGCGGCCCCAGTGGTAGGGCACCGCGCCGCCGCCGTGCGGGATCAGGAAGCGCAGCTGCGGAAAGTCCTTGAACAGGTCGCCCTGCAGGCACTGCATGAAGGCGGTGGTGTCGGCGTTCAGGTAGTGCGCGCCCGTGGTGTGGAAGGCGGGGTTGCAGCTGGTCGACACGTGGATCATGGCCGGCACGTCGTACTCCAGCATCTTCTCGTAGATGGGGTACCACTGGCGGTCGGTCAGCGGCGGGCTGTTCCAGTGGCCGCCCGACGGGTCGGGGTTCAGGTTGATGCCGACGCAGCCGTACTGCTCTATGCACTTCACCATTTCGGGAATGCAGGTTTCGGGCGCCACGCCCGGCGACTGCGGCAGCATCGCCACCGGCACGAAGCTGTCCGGGAACAGCTGGCTCACGCGGAAGCACAGCTCGTTGCAGATCGCGGCCCAGGTGCTGGAGACCTCGAAGTCGCCGATGTGGTGGGCCATGAAGCTGGCGCGCGGCGAGAACAGCGTCAGGTCGTTGCCGCGTTCCTTCATCAGGCGCAGCTGGTTGCTGACGATGGTCTCGCGGATGTCGTCGTCGCCGATCTTCAGCTCCGAGACCTTCGGCATCACGGACGGATCCTTGATGCCGGCAATCTGCTTGTTGCGCCATTCTTCCAGCTGCCTGGGGGCGGTGGTGTAGTGGCCGTGGCAATCGATGATCAGGCTCATCTTGTCTCTTCCTTGGGGGGTGCCCGGAGGGCAGGATCAGGCGGGGTCCATCCCGTGACTGCGCTTGGCGGCGGCGGTTTCGGCCGACGCCAGGAACGCGAACATGGTGCGCACGGCCTCGGGCTGCGCGGAGGTGGCGCAGAGGCCGGCGGAGAAGGTGGTGGTGATCTGCACGCTGTCCGGCAGCGGGCCGACGACGGTGATGCCTTCCAGGTGCATCAGTTCGCTCAGTTGCTGGAAGCCCAGGGCCACCTCGCCGCGCGCCACGAGGGCGCCGACGGGAACGCCGGGCGGCGCCTGCACCAGGCGGCCCTGCAGCTCGGGGATGATGCCCCAGCGCTCGAACAGCTTGACCAGGGCGACGCCGCTCGGGCCGGTGGAATAGCCGACGCTGGGCGCGGCCAGCACGGCGCGCTTGACGGCTTCCGCATCCGAGATGTCGGGCGCGGCGGCGCCGGCGCGCACGGCGACGGCCACGCCGGAATGAACCAGGTCCACACGGCTGCCGGCGACGACGCGGCCCGCCGTGGCCAGCTTGTCGATGGCATCGGCGGCCAGCACCACGAAATCGAAGTACTCGCCGGCCTGCACGCGCTTGGCGGCATCGACGCCGCCGACCGCTTCGACGGCCACGGGCGCGCCGCCGCGCCGTTCGTAAGCCACGGCCAGTTCGCCCAGCACCTGGCGGGTGGCCATCGACGAAATACCCTGGATCACCGCTGTCATGGCGCGCATTGTGGGCGCCGGGCGCGCCAAACGAAAGCGCGGACTGCGACTAGCAGCTATAGCGCTTCGGCATAATTCAGCCAACGCTATTCCGGATTCCATGGACCTCAAGCAGCTCGAGTATTTCGTGCGTGTCGCCGAGCTGGGCAGTTTCACCCGCGCGGCGATCGAGCTCGAGGTGGCGCAGCCGGCGCTTAGCCGGCAGGTGCGGCTGCTGGAAGTGGAGTTGCGCCAGACCCTGCTGGTGCGCAATGGCCGCGGCGCCGTGCCCACCGAGGCAGGCAAGCTGCTGCTGGACCACGGCCGCGGCATCCTGTACCAGGTGGAACGGGCGCGGGAAGACCTCGGCCGGCTGCGCGGCGGCCTGGCCGGCCGGGTGGCCGTGGGCCTGCCGAGCAGCGTGGCGCGGGTGCTGACGGTACCGCTCAGCCGGGCGTTCCGCGAGGCGTTGCCGGAGGCCAGGCTGTCGATCAGCGAGGGCCTGTCGACCGGACTGCGGGAGGGCCTGATCGCCGGCCGCCTGGACATCGTCGTGCTGTACAACGCCCAGGCCTCACGCGAGCTGGACGTGAGTCCGCTATTGGACGAGGACCTGCTGCTGGTGCGCGCCCGCCCGCCCGGCCTGCACGAGGACCCGCCGCCGGGTCCGGTGGAGCTTTCGGAGGTGGCAAAGCTGCCGCTGGTGATCCCGACCCGCCCGAACGCGATCCGCATGCACGTGGAGGCCGAGATGGCCGACATCGGCTGCCGGCCCAACGTGGCGCTGGAAATCGACGGCGTGTCGGCCATTCTCGAACTGGTGCTGGATGGCGCCGGCTGCGCCGTTCTGTCGCGCAACGCGCTGCTCCATTCGCCGCGGCCCTCGGCCTACACCGCGCAGCAGATCGGCACGCCGCCGCTGCGCATCCGGCTGTCGCTGGCGACCAGCCTGCAGCGGCCGGCCACGCCGGTGCAGAAAGCGGCACTGGAACTGATCAGAAAGACCGCACCGAGCGTCGTCGCGCACGCTTAGGCGCACGGCGGCCCGGCAGCCCGTGGAGCGTCAGGCGGTGAGCAGGCCGCCGACCCGTCCGGCCGCGGTGCTGCGCGCCTGGGCGAAATACGCCTTCCAGGCATCCATCGCCACCACGCTGCAGGTGATGGCCCAGAAGACGGGGTACTCGTAGCCGCCGGTGTTCCAGGTCCAGCCGAAGCCCTTGACCACCTGCAGCGCATACACGGCCATCAACAGCACGGCAGCCCCGCCCAGCGCCGCGAAGCGCGTGCACAGGCCAAGTATCAGGAAGACGGCGACCAGCAGTTCGGACACCGCGGCCAGGCCCAGCCAGAACTCGGGTGGCGTAAGGCCGGCCTTGGCGAAGAAGGCCAGCGTGCCCGGGTTGAACGCGCCGTTGACGAACTTGCCGGCGATATGCGGGAACAGGAATGCGCCGGCGATGATGCGCAGCACGTTCGAGCCGCGCGTCAGGTCGAAACGGGAAGCGTCGATCCGGAAGTCATCGCGAGTGAGGGTCAACATGATGTGCCTTCTTGTCTTCTGATTGAGGATGCTTCATGCTAGGCCCCTCCCGGCCCGGCCGCTTGACGTACATCAAGCGCGCGCCAGGCGGGTCACCGGTTCCTGTTCGCCGCCAGCAGCCGGTCGGCGTAGTCCTGCCAACGCGCGTCACTGGGCAGGTCCTTGAAGACGCCATCCCGCGCCTGGTCGGCCACCCATTGCTGCCTGGCGGCGATGGCCGCCGCCATCAGCGGCTCGAACCCGGCGTCGCGGACGGTGTTGGCGGCCTCGCGCATTTCTTCGGCCCGGCGCTTGCCATGCTGCACGACGCGGCTGAAGAAATAGGCGCCCTGCCGGCTCCAGTCGATGCTGGGAAAGGTCTCCTGCAGCGTCGGCAGCACGTAGTCCTCGACGCCGTAGGCGCGCGCCGTCGCGTAGCTCTCGATCACCAGCGCTTCCAGGCCCTTGATCATCACGCTGCGGCTCATCTTGATGGCACTGGCCACGCCCAGCCTGTCGCTGACGGCCTTGGCATCCATGCCCCAGGATACGAGCAGTTGCGCCAGTTCCGCCGCATTGATGCCCCCCAGCAGCATGGGCACCTTGATGCCATAGGGCGGCACCGAGGTCATGACACCGGCTTCGACGTAGTGGGCGCCGCGGGCGTCGACCAGCGCCGCCGCCTGCTGCTTGGTACGGGGCGAGGCCGAATTGAGGTCCAGGAACACGGTGCCAGGGCGCAGGAAGCGCGCGGCTTCCTCGGCCACCGCCAGCGTGCTGGAGGCTGTCACCGCGGAAATCACCAGGTCGCTTGCCGCGCACAGGGCTTCCATGCCGTCGCAGGCCTGGATGCCATGCGCGGCGGCATGGCCGCGTTCCGCCTGCGCCGTCAGGGCGTCGGCGAACTTGAGGTCCCATGCGAACGGCTCCTGCACCCGCGGCTTCAGCCCGCTGCCGAAGATCTTGCCGACCTCGCCGTAGCCGACCAGGCCGATGCGCTGCACTTGCATGTCTTGCTCCTTGCTGGCGCGGGATCTTCGCCCTCAGCGTGCCACGCCGAGCAGCCGATCGAGCAGCTCCGGCGCGGCGCGCAGCGCGCGCGCCGTGTCCGCATGCACGATGGTGCCGTGGTCCAGCACGACCGCCGAATCGGAGATCGCCAGGATCGCCTGCGGATGCTGCTCCACGATGATGGCCGACAGGCCCTCCTCGCGCGTGATGCGGGAGATGGCCTTCAGCAGTTCGCTGACGATGATGGGCGCCAGGCCCTCCAGCGGCTCGTCCAGCAACAGCAGCCGCGGGTTGACCACCAGCGCGCGGCCCATGGCCAGCATCTGCTGCTCGCCGCCCGACAGCTGCGTGCCCAGGTTGCTCTTGCGCTCGGCCAGCCGCGGGAACATCTCGTAGACCCGCTCCGGGTTCCAGCGGCCGGGCCGCGCCACGGCGGTCAGGTTCTCGTGCACCGTGAGCGACTTGAAGATGTTGCGCTCCTGCGGCACCCAGCCGATGCCGGCGGCCGCGCGCTGGTGCGAGGGCAGCTTGTGCAGCGCCGCGCCGCCCAGCGTGATGCTGCCGCCATGCTGGCGGGTGGCGCCGGCCAGGGTGTTGATCAGCGTGGTCTTGCCGGTGCCGTTGCGTCCCAGCAGGGCCAGGGTCTTGCCTTCGTCGAGTGCGAAGGAGACGTCGTG
>JAQGMU010000440.1 GCA_028292195.1 Ramlibacter sp.
TAGAACACCTTGCGCCAGAACTCGATCTCGTAGCGCTGCGAGGTCTGCGAGTTGGCCTCCAGGTGGCGGATGTACTGGAACAGCGCGATCGTGCTCATGCGCTCGGGCTGCAGCAACGCCACCGACACCATCTCCTGCGTGATCTCGGTGGGCCAGCGCAGCGTGGGCAGCTTGACCCGCTCGACGTGCGCGCGCTGCTGGTCGCCCAGGGCGAACTCGCTGCGCTCGGCGTTCTCCAGCACCCAGGCGCCGTCGTCGAAGCGTGCCTTGCGCGCCTGCGTGAGGGACACCAGGAAGCCCCTGGAGTCGGCCTCGAAGATGCGCACGCCCTCCATCTGGCCCTCGGGCGTGAGCACCCTGACGTTGACGTTGTAAGACAGGTGACGCTGGCGCTCCTTCAGCCAGGCGCCGGTGCTGCCGATGGAGACGCCGCCATCCATCCGCGCCTTCAGCAGCTGCCCGGTGCGGTCGGCCACCGGCGCCACGTAGTCGCCGGCGGCGAAGGTGAGGACGGTGAACACCAGCCCCAGGACCAAGAGCGTGCGCAGGGCCCGGAACGGCCCCAGGCCGCTGGTGCGCAGGATGGTGTATTCCGAGCTCTGGGCGAAGCGCGCCATCACGAAGATGGTCCCGATCAGCACCGCGATCGGCAGCAGTTCGTACAGGTGGGCCGGCACCCGCAGCCCGACGAAAATCAGGGCCTGCGTCATCCTGTAGGTCTGCAGGCCCTTGCCCAGGTTGGGCATCTCGTCGATGAAGTCGAACAGGAAGAACAGGGCCAGGAAGCCCATGGCGACGAAGGCGACCGCATAGGCGACTTCGACGTAGATCAGCCGGCGGATCGTCTTCATGCGTGCGGCCTGCGCAGTCGCCGCAACAGCGGGGCCAGGGCCCAGTTATTGTGCTGCTTGCCCAGCCAGAGCGCGGCGATGGCGAAGGTGCCGCCGTGCAGCAGCACGACGAAGGGGATGAAGCCGACGCGGCCGGTGCTGATCCAGCTCTGGCCCATGTTCAGCAGGTTGAAGTAGATGACGAAGGCGAACAGCGCGAAGACCAGGTTGCCGCTGCGGCCGACCCGCGGGTTGACGCTGGAGACGGTGATGGCGAGCACCACGAAGTTGATCGCCGCCAGGGCCATCCCCAGCCGCCACGCGAGCTCGCCGCGGTTCACGGGGCTGCGCTCGCGCACCAGGGTGAGGGTCGAGCGGGCCTTGGCCGGGCTTTCGTCCAGCCCGCCCAGCGCGGTGCCGCTGACGCGGCTGCCGTGCTCCTCGAATTCGCTGATGCGCATGCCTTCGCCCTTGAGCGAATTCTCCAGCCGCTGGCCGTTCTGCAGCAGCAGGAACTGGCTGTCGCCTATGGTTTCCACGTGGCCGCTGCGGGCCGAAGTGACCGTCTCGCGGTCCCGCTCCAGGCTGGAAATGAAGATGTTCTTGCCCGACTTGTTGTCCGGCGTGTCCTTGTCCAGGAAGAACACGCGGCGGCCGCTGGCCGACTCCTGGAACTGGCCCGGCGCCACCCGCTCGAGGTCGCCGCGCTTGCCGTAGCGGTCCTTCAGCACCTGGGTCTGCTCGTTGGCCCAGGGCCAGATCACCAGCGACAGCAGCGCCACCACCAGCAGGACGGGCCAGGAGAAGCCGAACAGGGGCTTGAGCAGGGCCGACAGGCCGCGGCCGGCGGAGAACCAGATCACCATCTCGCTGTCGCGGTACATGCGCGACAGCGTGCCGACGATGGCGATGAACAGCGACAGGGTGAGGATGGTCGGCAGGTAACCGAGCACGGTGTACCCCATCACCATCATCACTTCCTCGGGATTGACGCTGCCGCGGCTGGCCAGGTTCAGCGTGCGGATCAGCGTCATCGTCATCACGATGGTGACCAGCACCACCAGCGAGGCCCCGAAACTGCGGGCAAGTTCCTTGCGTACGGTTGAATGGAATAACATCTGCGGCCAGCGCGGCATGCGCGTATACAACAACGGATTATGGACTTCGAACTCAAGACCCTGGACGCGGCCGGAGCAGCCGCCGAGAAATCTGACGTGCTGCTGGTCCTCGTGACCGAAGGTTTCAAGGCCGGCAAGGACCCCGTGTCGCGCCTGGTGAGCGCCGCGCTCGCGGCCCGCGACATCGAACCCAAGGCCGGCAAGGTGCTGCAGGCCTACCGCTGCGAGGGCATCGCGGCCCCGCGCGTGCTGCTGGCCGGCGCCGGCGACGGCTCGGGCAAGAAGATCCAGGCCGCGGTGCACGCGGCGGCCGGCGTGCTGCGCACTTCGGGCGCCAAGCGCCTCACCATCCTGCTGCCGGCCGCCAGCGGCGCCGACGGCGTGCGCGCCGCGGTCTGCGCCACCGCCGACAGCAGCTATGTCTACGTCACCACCAAGTCCAAGCCGGAAGGCCGCGAACTGAAGAAGGTGGTGGTGGGCGTGGCCGACGCCGCGGTCCAGCGCGCGGCCTTCGTGCGCGCCAAGGCAGCGGCCGCGGGCGTCGAATTCGCCCGCGAACTGGGCAACCTGCCGCCCAACTACGCCACCCCCACGCGCCTGGGCGAGGAAGCGAAGAAACTCGCCAGGGAGCACGGCTTCAAGGTCGAAGTGATGGGCCCCAAGGAAGTCGAGAAGATCGGCATGGGCTCGTTCATGGCCGTGGCCCAGGGCTCGGCCCAGCCGCTGCGCTTCATCGTGCTGCGCCACGAAGGCGGCGCCAAGGGCGACGCGCCGGTGGTGCTGGTGGGCAAGGGCATCACCTTCGACAGCGGCGGCGTCTCCATCAAGCCCTCGGCCGACATGGACGAAATGAAGTTCGACATGGGCGGCGCGGCCAGCGTGCTGGGCACCTTCCGGGCCCTGGGCGAACTGAAGCCGAAGATCAACGTGGTGGGCCTGATCCCGAGCTGCGAGAACATGCTGGATGGCTCCGCCTACAAGCCGGGCGACGTCCTCACCAGCCTGAGCGGCCAGACCATCGAGGTGCTGAACACCGACGCCGAGGGCCGCCTGATCCTGTGCGACGCGCTGACCTACGCCGAGCGCTTCAAGCCCAGGTACGTGGTCGACATCGCCACGCTGACCGGCGCCTGCGTGGTGGCCCTGGGCGGCGTGCGCAGCGGCCTGTTCGCCACCGACGACGCGCTGGCCGAACAGCTGCAGGCGGCCGGCGACGCCGCGCTCGACCCGGTCTGGCGGCTGCCGCTGGACGACGAGTACGCCGACGGCCTGAAGACCAACTTCGCCGACGTGGCGAACGTGGCCGGCCGCGCCGCCGGCGCCGTGGTGGCGGCCAAGTTCCTGCACCGCTTCACCCAGAACTATCCCTGGGCCCACCTGGACATCGCCGGCACGGCCTGGAAGAGCGGTGCGGGCAAGGGCTCCACCGGCCGCCCGGTCGGCCTGTTGCTGGAATTTCTGCTCGCGCAGGAAGCGGGCAGCGCCGCCCCCGCCAAGCGAGCGGGCAA
Organism: Ramlibacter sp.; assembly: GCA_028292195.1. Lineage (GTDB taxonomy): Bacteria > Pseudomonadota > Gammaproteobacteria > Burkholderiales > Burkholderiaceae_C > Ramlibacter. The sequence continues at coordinate 3,457 of JAQGMU010000440.1, forward strand.
GTCCGCGCGCGCCAAGGCGGCTGCTTGACCCTAGCCCCTAGCCCTCGGCCCCCAGCCCCTGGCGAATGACCGAAGTCGCATTCCACTTCAACGTGCCGGACAAGGTGGGTTATGCCTGCCGGCTGCTGCGCAAGGCGGTGGCGGCCGGCTCCCGGGTCGTGGTCACCGGCGAGCCCGGCCTGCTGCGCACGCTCGACGCCGACCTCTGGACTTTTTCGCCGCTGGAGTTCATTGCGCATTGCCGTGCCGAGGGCGCTGAGCCGCAGGTGCTGGCCGCCTCCCCGGTGGTGCTGGCCGATGCTCCGCGCAGCGCCCCGCACCAGGAAGTGCTGGTGAATCTCGGCGGCCCGGTGCCGGAAGGCTTCGAGCGCTTCGAGCGCCTGATCGAACTGGTCACGCAGGACGAAGGCGACCGGCTGCAGGCCCGCGGCCGCTGGAAGCACTATGCAGATCGTGGCTATGCCATCGTGCGGCACGACCGCGCCGGCCAGGAGGCCCGCTGATGGCGCAACGCACGCCGCCCCGCTTCGTTCCCACCCTGACCGAGATCGTGCAGAGCAGCGGCCCGGTCCCGCTGGCACCGGCCGCCGGGCCGCCGCTGTCCGCCGACCAGATCGCGCAGCGCGTATTGCAACGCGTCGACCTGGCGCTGGACCGGCGCCTGCGCGAAGCGATGGCCACCGTGATCCTGGAGCACACCGAGGCGCTCGCGCCGCTTTTGCGCGAACGCCTCGAAGGCGTGGTACGCCAGGTGGTGGCCGACGCTGTCGCCGCAGAGATGCAGGCGCGTCAACGTTAGGCCCGTCAACGCCAGGCCGCTTGCCGCGTTGTGAGCGAGGTGCGAACGATTCAAGGTGCCCTAGACCTTTCCCTATGGTTCAGGCCCGGAAATTGCGATATGTTCGCGCCCGTTGAGCTAATAAACAGGATCTCAACTTTTTCCCACCCCTTGGAGGATTTATGAAATTCAACCTGAGACTGACGGCTGTCGCTGCGATCGCCGCGGCCTGCGGCGTCGCAATGGCGCAGGAAACGGTCGTCAAGATCGGTCACGTTGCCCCGCTGTCTGGCGCGCAAGCCCACTATGGCAAGGACAACGAAAACGGCGTCCGCATGGCCATCGAGGACCTGAACGCCCAAGGCGTCACCATCGGCGGCAAGAAAGTCAAGTTCGAGATCCAGGCCGAAGACGATGCCGCCGACCCGAAGCAGGGCACGGCCGCCGCCCAGAAGCTGTGCGACGCCAAGGTCGCCGGCGTGGTGGGCCACCTGAACTCCGGCACCACCATCCCCGCCTCCAAGGTCTACAACGACTGCGGCATCCCCCACGTCACCGGTGCGGCCACCAACCCCAACCTGACCAAGCCCGGCTACAAGACGACGTTCCGCATCATCGCCAACGACAACGCCCTGGGCGCTGCGCTGGCGCTGTACGCGTCCGACAAGCTGAAGCTGAAGAAGGTCGCCATCATCGACGACCGCACGGCCTACGGCCAGGGCGTCGCCGAAGTGTTCAAGAAGACCGCCGTGTCCAAGGGCATGACGGTCGTCGACGAGCAGTTCACGAACGACAAGGCCACCGACTTCATGGCGATCCTGACCGCCATCAAGGCCAAGAACCCCGACGCCATCTTCTACGGCGGCATGGACCCGCAAGCCGGCCCGATGCTGCGCCAGATGGAGCAGCTGGGCATGGAGAAGGTCAAGTACTTCGGCGGCGACGGCATCTGCACCAGCGAAATCATCAAGCTGGCTGCCGGCGCCAAGACGCTGGACAACGTGATCTGCGCCGAAGGCGGCGCGTCGCTCCAGAAGATGCCTGGCGGCTCGGCCTGGAAGGCCAAGTACGACAAGAAGTACCCGGGCCAGTTCCAGGTCTACAGCCCGTACACCTACGACGCCACCTTCGTGCTGGTCGACGCCATGAAGCGTGCCGGCTCGTGGGACCCGAAGGTCTACACGCCGTTCCTGGCCAAGGCCAACTACAAGGGCGTGACGGCGAACATCGCCTTCGAACCGAACGGCGAGCTGAAGAACGCCGCCACCACCCTGTACTCGTACAAGGGTGGCAAGAAGGAACCGATGTAAGCTGATCCAGGGTAAGCACCTGTATCGCGAAGCCGCCCTCCGGGGCGGCTTTTTCGTTTTCATCCTCCTCCCACGCGCGCGGTGGCGGAGTGGCGTCCGGCCTGTAGGTTCGGATGAGCTTTTGGTGTCGGCATGCTCCTACAACCCGCGCCAGTGCTGGCTTTGCGGGCGGTTGGGCCGCCCTGTCGTGTTGTCGGGTCAGCCGTAACCCGGTACCCTCCCTTGCCTCTGTTGGCCTGCCAACAGTTGCTTACCTCTGGGGGATTGAGACATGGAAGTTCTGGCCAAGCTACCCGCCGCGGACCAACGCGATGGTGGGGACCTGAAATTGATTCTGAAGGCCCTCAGTGCCTTCCGCCGCGGCGAGCAGGGTGTCAGCCTGCCGACCGAGTGGGACGGCCTCCTGGGCAAGATCGCCGCGGAATTCAACGACCTCTCTTCGCAGACTTCGCGCACCGGCACCAAGCTCAAGACGGTGGCCGCCGGGCCGCACAGCGGCAGCCGCGCCGGCAAACGCATCAACGACGACAAGCTGACAGGCTTCTGGCAGGAGAACGTGGCCAGCGTCAACAACCTGCTGGACGAAGTGGAGCTGTCCTCCGATCGCACCCGCACGCTGCTGTCCAGCCTGACCGAGCTGAAGAAAGGCAACGCCGAAGCCGAACTTCCCCACGACTGGACCGGCCTGTTCGGCAAGGTGGCCGATGCCTTCAACGACGTCGTCGCCGAGAACGTGCGCATGTCGCAGGAGCTGGCGCGCCTCTCGCGCGTGGTCGGCAAGGAAGGCAAGCTGAAGGAGCGCGCCGCCATGCCGAGCACCGGCGGCTTCTGGCGGGACTCCGCCGAATCGATCAACTCCCTGATCTCCGACCTGGTGCACCCGACGTCCGAAGTGGCGCGCGTGATCGGTGCGGTGGCCCAGGGCGACCTGTCCAAGTCGATGGCCCTGGAGGCCGACGGCCGGGCGCTGGAAGGCGAATTCCTGCGCACCGCCATGACGATCAACAAGATGGTGCAGCAGCTGGGCACCTTCTCCGCCGAAGTGACGCGGGTGGCCCGCGAAGTGGGTACCGAGGGCAAGCTGGGCGGCCAGGCGGAAGTGCAGGGCGTGGCCGGCACCTGGAAGGACCTGACCGACTCCGTGAACTCGATGGCCGGCAACCTGACCGCGCAGGTGCGGAACATCGCTGAAGTGACCAAGGCCGTGGCCGCCGGTGACCTGTCCAAGAAGATCACGGTGGACGTGAAGGGTGAAATCCTGGAACTGAAGAACACCATCAACACGATGGTGGACCAGCTGCGGTCCTTCGCTTCGGAAGTGACGCGGGTGGCGCGCGAAGTGGGTACCGAAGGCAAGCTGGGTGGCCAGGCCGACGTGCAGGGCGTGGCGGGCACCTGGAAGGACCTGACCGAGTCCGTGAACTTCATGGCCGGCAACCTGACTTCCCAGGTGCGGAACATCGCCGACGTGACCAAGGCGGTGGCCGCCGGTGACCTGTCCAAGAAGATCACCGTGGACGTGAAGGGCGAGATTCTCGAATTGAAGAACACCATCAACACGATGGTGGACCA
>JAQGMU010000485.1 GCA_028292195.1 Ramlibacter sp.
CGAACCAGAACTTCTTCTCGGCGCCCGTGCGGCCGGCCGAGCGCACCTCCACCGGTCGCGGGTGCCACAAGCCAAACGACGGCAGCTGCACATCGTTCATCCAGACCGGCGGCTTGTACTGGCCGGCCGCGGTTTCACGCGCGGCGAGCACTTCGAGGTATTGGCCCCATTGCTTCGCAACCGTCACATCGCCGATGTGCAGCCCGGGATTCACGCCCCCCGCGATGCCGCTCACGACCAGGTGCGTGACCTTGAAGCGGTCCAGCGCCAGCTGCGTGTTCATGGACGCGTTCGTCATGCTGATGCCGGACAGGAACAGCACCACCGGCTTGCCCTGCAGCGTGCCGGTGGTGAACTCGACACCGTTGGCGACGTACTTGCGCGGCTCCTGCACGCGCGTGAGCAGCAGCGTCAGCTCCGGCTGGAACGCCGAGACCACCGCTATCCGCGGTGTCGCATCGAGTCGCACGGCCGATGGGTCCATCGCGCCCGGCGAGGCGCAGCCGGCTTGCAGCAACGCGCCGGCCGCAAGGGCGCAGCAAGCGAGGAGTGAACGCAGGAACTTCATGGTCGTCTCCCTCTGGTCGCGATCGAGGTTACTTCGCCGTGGACTTGGGCTGGCTGTCGTCGACCTTGACGCTGAACTTGCCGTCCAGGATCGCCTTTTCCCTGGCCTTGACCTTGGTGACGACCTCGGGCGGCACCTTCTTCTCAAAGGTGCCGAGCGGGGCGAGTTCCGAGCCCTTGTGCTTCATCGTCGAATAGGAGCCGTAGTCTTCGGCGGTGAACTTGCCTTCCTTCACCTTCCTGATGGCCAGGTCGACGGTCGGCTCCATGTTCCACAGGGCCGAGGCGAACACCGTGTCAGGGTACTTGTCCTGGGTGTTGATCACGTTGCCGACGGCCAGCTTGCCGCGCTCCTTGGCGGCGTCGGACACGCCGAAGCGCTCGGCATACAGCACGTCCGCGCCCTTGTCGATCATGGCGAAGGCGGCTTCCTTGGCCTTCGGCGGGTCGAACCAGCTGTTGATGAAGGAGACGGTGAATTCCACCTTCGGGTTGGTTTCCTTCGCGCCGGCCATGAAGGCGTGCATCAGGCGGTTGACCTCGGGGATGGGGAAGCCGCCCACCATGCCGATCTTGTTGCTCTTGGTCATGCCGCCGGCGATCATGCCCGTCAGGTAGGCCGGCTCCTGGATGTAGTTGTCGAACACGCCGAAGTTGGGCGCCTGCGGCTTGCCCGAGCTGCCCATGAGGAAGGACACCTTGGGGAAGTCCTTGGCCACCTTGCGGGCCGCCGCTTCCACCGCGAACGACTCGCCCAGGATCAACTGGTTGCCGCCGGTGGCGTATTCGCGCATCACCCGTTCGTAGTCGGCGTTGGCCACGTTCTCGCTGGCCTTGTACTCGATCTCGCCGCGCGCCTCGGCGGCCTTGAGCGCCTTGTGGATGCGGCTCACCCACTGCTGCTCGAACGGCACGGTGTAGATGGCGGCGACCTTCAGCTTGGCCTGGGCCAATGCCAGGCCGGGCAAGGCCGCGGCCGTTGCGGCCGCCAGGGCGATCAGGTGACGACGGGGTAGGGAAAAGGTAGACATCCGGTTCTCCTCGAAAGTTGTCGCTATCCAGTTGGCGGACCGCCGGTCGCGCCGCAAGCAAGCGTTGTGCCAAATCACGCGGGTGCCTGCTGGGACGCCCTGGGCGCTGCGGACGCTATTTTGACCTGCCCGACTTTTTCTATGGCGCGGCCCCAAAAATTGTCGTTTGACCCTGCATGGGCCGGCTCCTAGAGTCTGTGCTCCCAGGGACCAGGCAATTCGCCCGGCCCGCCAAGGAGACAAGACAATGCAGATTCAAGATCCCGGCCGCCGCGGCGTGCTCAAGGGCCTGTCGGCCGCTGCGGTGACGCTGGGCGCGGGCGCAGCTCTGACCGCCCACCGTGCCTTCGCCGCCGAACCGGTGCAGTTGATCAGCCACCGCTACCCGGCGCTCGAATTCTGGGCCGGCAAGATGAAGACGGCGCTGCCGGGCGTGGAAGTCAACGCGCAGCTGATGCCGTTCGAGAAGATGGGCGAGCTGGTCACCATCGCGATGTCCTCCAAGGCGCAGACCTTCGACATCGTCTACGTGATCGATTCGACGGTGGCCTCCTATGCGCGCAACGGCTGGCTGCGCCCGCTGGACGACCTGTGGGCCAAGTACCGCACGGAGTTCAACCTGGACGACTACTCCGAAGCGGCCATGAAGATGTGCAGCTACAACGGCCACATCTACGCCTTGCCCGGCACCGTCAACGTGATGATGCTGTACTACCGCAAGGACCTGCTCGATGCCAGCGGCAAGGCGGTTCCCAAGACGGTGGCCGAGTACCAGGCGCTGGCGAAGGCGCTCAACTCGCCGGCGCGCGCCGGCACCATCAACTGCCTGAAGCCGACCGACGCCGCGATGAACGAGGCGCACTGGTACATGAACACCATCGGCGCGGGCTGGTTCGACGACAAGTGGCGCCCGATCTTCAACAATGAGCGGGGCGTGCGCGCCATCGAGGCGCTGAAGGAAACGACCAAGTCGGCGCAACGCGGTTTCGTGACCGCGGCCAACGACGAGTGCACCATCGCCTTGCAGCAGGACGCGGCGGCGCTCGGCATGCAGTGGGCGACGCGCGCGCGCTCGGTGGACGACGTGAAGCAGTCCCGCGCGGCCGGCAAGTTCGAGTGGGCAGCCATGCCCCAGGGCCATGCCCGCGTGCTGGCCGACGGCTACGGCATTTCGGCCTTCAGCAAGCAGGATCCCGACAAGCTGTTCCGCATCATCGCGACGGCCACCAAGGAGGCCAACATGCGCGAAGCCGCCGGCATGCTGGTGCCGCCGCGCCGCTCGCTGCTGAACGACCCGGACCTGCGGACCAAGAACCGCTTCTATCCGGCCGCCGCGCAGGCCATCGAAAGCGGCACGCCCTTCCCGGCGCTGCCCGAGTTCTATGCGGTCGGCGAATTCATTTCGCGCCGCATCCTGCAGGCCGTCACCGGCGAGATGCCGACCAAGCAGGCGCTCGACGCCGCGGCCGGGGAAACCGAGGCCTACCTGAAGGCGCGCGGCTACTACCGCTGACGCGGCTGGCGACACCCAAGCGCACACCGGAAGACAAGCTCCATGGCATCCGTCCAGATCCGCGGGATCGAGAAACACTTTGGCCCCACGCACGTGATCCGCGGCGTGGACATCGACATCGAGGACGGCGAGTTCTGCGTCCTCGTCGGCCCCTCGGGCTGCGGCAAGTCCACGGTGCTGCGCATGATCGCGGGCCTGGAGGACGCCGACGAGGGCGACATCTCCATCGGCAGCCGCGTCATCAACGGCGTTGCGCCCAAGGACCGCGACATCGCGATGGTGTTCCAGAACTACGCGCTGTACCCGCACATGTCGGTTCGCCAGAACATGTCCTTCGCGCTCCAGCTGGCCAAGCAGGCCAAGCCGGAAATCGAGCAGCGGGTGGGGCGGGCGGCCGACATCCTGGGCCTGGCGCCTTACCTGGACCGCTTCCCCAGGCAGCTCTCGGGCGGCCAGCGCCAGCGCGTCGCCATGTGCCGCGCCATCGTGCGCAACCCGCAGGTGTTCCTGTTCGACGAGCCGCTTTCCAACCTGGACGCCAAGCTGCGCGTGCAGATGCGCACCGAGATCCGTGAATTGCATCAGCGCCTGAAGACCACTTCGGTCTACGTGACGCACGACCAGACCGAAGCGATGACCATGGCCGACAGGATCGTGGTGATGCGCGGCGGCCTGGTGGAGCAGACGGGCGCCCCGCTCGAGCTGTATGACCGGCCCGCCAACACCTTCGTCGCGGGCTTCATCGGATCCCCGGCCATGAACCTGCTGCCGGGCACGGCCCGCATGGACGGTGGCGGCCAGGTGGTCTTCGAAGGCGAGGTCACGCTGCCGCTGCCGGCCGGCGCGCGGGTCGTGGAGGGGCAGCAACTGCAGTACGGCATGCGGCCCGAGCACCTGGCTGTGGGCGCCACCGGCTTGCCGGTCGAAGTGGTGGTGGTCGAACCGACCGGGGCCGACACGCAGCTGTATTGCCGCTTCCATGGCCACGAAGTGACGGCCACGGTGCGGGATCGCAGCGACTGCCGTCCCGGTGACCGCATCTTCCTCGCGCCCGATCCGCGCCGCGTCCATGTGTTCGACGCCGCGAGCGGCAAGCGCATCGCGGCTTGAAGCGACTCGCGATGGACACCGCCCTCACCAGCACGCCCGCCGTGCGGCCAGCCGCCGCCAGCGCCGGCCAGCCGCGCCGCCGCCCCGCCAACCGCCGCCGGCTCTGGCCCTTCCTGTTGCCCAGTGCGATCGTTTCCTTTTTCATCCTGGTCTTTCCCCTGGGCTACGCGCTCTACCTCAGCCTGTTCAACTACTACCTGGACAGCGGCACGAGCACCTTCGTCGGCCTGGGCAACTACACGGACCTGCTGGGCGACGCGCGCTTCTGGTCCTCGCTGCTGCGCACGCTGCTGATCGTCGCCTCCGCGGTGGGCCTGGAATTCTGCGTCGGGCTGGCGGTGGCCTGGGGCCTGTACCGGCTCACGTTCGGCGTGCGTCCCCTCAACCTGCTGATGTTCCTGCCGCACATCATCACGCCGGTGGTGGCCGCGCTGTTCCTCAAGTGGATCTTCGCGGGGCGCTGGGGCCTGCTCGATTCGCTGCTGGCCGGCCTGGGCATCTTTGCGCCGGACTGGCTCGGCAACCCGATGTGGGCCCGCCTCACCGTGGTGCTGGCCGACGCCTGGCAGTTCACGCCCTTCATGATCCTGGTGCTCTACGCCGGCCTGAACACCGTCGACCAGAGCCAGATCGAGGCGGCGCAGATCGACGGCGCCAACGGCTGGCAGGTGCTGGTGCGCATCATGCTGCCGTCGATCAAGCCGCTGGTCGCCTTCGTGCTGACGATGCGCATGATGGATGCGTTCCGCTACTTCGACACGATCTACGTGCTGACCTCGGGCGGGCCGGGGTCGGCGACGGAAACCCTGACGCTGCAGACCTACGCCCTGGCGTTCCGCCTGTTCCAGGTGGGCAAGGCGTCCGCGCTCGGCGTGATCACGCTGGTCATCGTGCTGGCGCTCGCCGCCGTCCTCATCGCCACCATCGGCCGCAGCCGGGAGAAATCGGAATGAAAGCCCGTCGCGTCGTGCCGTCGCAGGTCCTGCTGTTCCTGGCGCTCGCCGTCTTCACGGCGGTCATGCTGACGCCCGTGGTCTGGGCTTTCCTGACCTCGATCAAGCAGCCCATCGACGCTTTCGCCATTCCGCCCAAGCTGCTCTTCACGCCCACCCTGGACTTCCACCAGCAGGTCTGGATGGAGAAGGGCTTCACGCGCTTCCTGGTCAACAGCCTCGTCATCTCGGTCGCCACGGTGCTGATCTCGGTGTCGATCGGCACGATGGCCGCCTACGGCCTGTCGCGGATGCGCGGCAAGGCGGCGCGCGGCATCCTGTTCGGCCTGCTGTCGCTGCGGATGTTCCCGCACATGCTGCTGGCGATCCCGTTTTTCCTGCTGGCCAAGTTCCTCAACCTGATCGACACCTATCCGGCGATGGTGCTGGCGCTCGTGGCGATCAACCAGCCCTTCACGATCTGGCTGATGCACAGCTTCTTCGTCGACGTGCCGGCCGAGATCGACGAAGCGGCGGCGATCGACGGCGCCAGCGAGTGGCAGGTGTTCTACAAGGTGGTGCTGCCCATCGTCCGGCCCGGCCTGTGGGTGACGTCGCTGTTCAGCCTGCTGCTGGCCTACAACGAATTCCTGTTCGCCCTGGTGCTGACCGGGCCGCACACCAAGACCCTGCCGGTGGCCATCGCCGAATACGGCGGCGAAGACCTGAACTACTGGTCGCTCTCGGCCGCGGCGGCGATCGGCATCATGATTCCCATCATGCTGTTCATGATGTTCATGCAGCGGCACCTGGTGAGGGGCCTGGCGCTAGGCGCCGTGAAATGACGATGCTGGATGCGCACCAGCATGTCTGGACGATAGGCCGGCACGATTACTTCTGGCTGAAGCCGGGGCTGGCGATCCACCGCGACTACGCGCTCGACGACCTGCGCCCCTTGCTGGGCGGCGTCACCGGGACGGTGCTGGTGCAGGCCGCGCCCTGCACGGAAGAAACGGACTTCCTGCTGGCGGTCGCCCAGGCTTCGGGCGGCCTGGTTCGCGGCGTGGTGGGCTGGGTCGACCTGGCCGCGCCCGCGGCGCCCGACGCCATCGCCGCGCTCGCCGCGCGGCCGCTGGTCAAGGGCGTGCGGCCCATGCTCGGCTTCATCGAAGAGACCGGCTGGATCCTGCGGCCGGAGCTGCGGACCGCGCTGGATGCGCTGGAGCGCGCGGGCCTCAGCCTGGATGTGCCCGCCCGGCCGCGCCACCTGCCCCTGCTGGTCGAACTGGCGCAGCGCCATCCCGCCTTGGCGATGGTGATCGACCATGGCGCCAAGCCGGCGATCGCGCAGGGCGGCTTCGCCCCCTGGGCGCATGACATCGCGCGGGTGGCGCGCGAAACACCGGCCTTCTGCAAGCTGTCCGGGCTCGCCACCGAAGCCAGCGCGCTATGGGATGACGAGGAACTGCAGCCCTATGTCGAGCACCTGCTGGAGTGCTTCGGCCCGCAGCGGCTGATGTGGGGCAGCGACTGGCCGGTGGTGGATCTCGCCGGCGGCTTCGTCCGCTGGCGTGAGGCCTGCCTGCGCATGGTGCCTCCGGCGCTGCAGGAGGCGGTGATGGGCGAGACCGCCCGCACTTTCTACCGGCTCGGCACGCCGCCCGATCACTGACCCTGTCCATCGAAAGAAAAGCAACATGAAGCTGTTGAAAATCGTCTGCGCCGCCGTCCTCGGCGCATCTGCGGCCTTAGCACCCTGCGCCGCTGCCGATGCCTACCCAGGCAAGCCGGTGCGGCTGATCGTCGGCTTCCCGCCCGGCGGCGGTGCCGACATCATCGCCCGCGCCCTCGGCGCCGAACTGGGCAAGAGCCTGGGGCAGAACGTCCTCGTCGACAACCGCGGCGGCGCCAACGGCGTGATCGCCACGCAGGAGCTGGCCAGGGCCGCGCCGGACGGCCATACCCTGATGCTCACGATTTCATCGCACGTGACGAACGCGCTGCTCTACCCGAAGCAGCCCTACGACGTGCTCAAGGACTTCGCGCCCGTGTCCCTGGTCGCCAGCAGCCCCTTCGTGCTGGTGGCCCACCCGGCGCTGCCGGCCAACAGCGTGGCCGAACTGATTGCGCTGGCCAAGGCGCAACCGGGCAGCATCAACTATGGGTCTCCCGGCAACGGCTCGACCCAGCACCTCCTGCATGAACTCATGAACCTGGCCGCGGGCGTGAACATGACGCACGTGGCCTACAAGGGCGGCGCGCCGATGCTGACCGACCTGCTGGCGGGCCACGTGCAACTGGGCTTCACCACGCCGCTGTTCTCGCAGACCTACCTGCAGCAGGGCAAGCTCAAGGCCCTGGCCGTCAGCAGCAAGGACCCGATCGCACTGTTGCCGGGGGTGCCGCCGGTGGGCGCCACCATCCGCGGCTACGAGGCCGACGTCTGGTACGGGGTCATCGCACCGGCCGGCACACCCAAGCCCGTCATCGACCGGCTCTCGGCCGAGATCGCGCGCATCGTTCACGCCCCCGCCTTGAAGGACAAGCTGAACGGCCAGGCCGCCGAGGCGATCGGCAGCACGCCGGAGCAGTTCGCGGCCGTCATGGACAGCGAACTGAAGAAGTGGACCACCGTCATCCGCAAGACCGGCATCCGCGCCGATTGAACATCCATCACGAGCAACACTCACCCGAGGAAGCCTTCATGAGCACGACCCCTGCCCCGTCCAGCGAACAGCCGGACCCCTTCACCCTGAAGAAGTACTACGACCCCTTGCGCGTGGCCGACGTCTGCGACGCGCTCGACGGCATTGGTTACTTCAACCTCGGCCTGGTCTCGCCCGAGATCCGGGCCCTGCAACGCGGCACCCGCTTCTGGGGCGTGGCCTTCACGGTGCGCTGCGTGCCGGCCAACCGTCCGATGTGGACACTGCCCGGCACGCCCGAGATCGTCGACTCGCACGACATCTGGTTCAAGAAGGTGGGCCTGGGCGTCTGGCGCTTCTACGACCAGCTCAAGCCGGGCCACGTGGTGGTGACCGATACCGGGGGGGCGCCGCCGGTGGGCCTGTGGGGTTCGGAGAACTCCCTGCGCGCCATCCAGAAGGGTGCAGTGGGCATCGTCACCGACGGCCAGTGCCGCGACAGCGGTGAACTGCTGCAGCAGGGCACGCCGATCTGCTCGCGAGGCGTCGCCCGCACCATCATTCCGGGCCGCATCGAGATCATCGAGACCCAGACCCGCATCGGCATGGGCGGCGTGCAGGTGCGGCCGGGCGACATCGTCGGCTGCGACGACGACGGCATCGTCGTCGTGCCGCTGGAAGTGGCCCAGGTCGTGGCGACCCACGCCCGCGAAGTGCTGCTGGCCGACATGCGCAAGCGCGAGAAGCATTTCGCCGAGCTCGGCTACCCGCGTGACGACAGTGTCGACGTCGCGAAGGTCGAGCGCCACTATGCGCAACTGGACGCCGCCGCCGGCGGACGGTCCGCTCGCTGAAGCAAGCCTGGCTCTTTCAGGACGGCGCCAGGTTGAACGCCCGCTGGATCAACCACCAGCTTGCCAGCACCGCCACCGCCAGCGACCCTAGCCGCAGCACGCCCACCCGGTAGAAGGGGGTGGCCCGCAGCAGGTAGGCGGCCGGCAGGAAGGCGGCGACGATCGCCAGCTGGCCGATTTCCACGCCCAGGTTGAAGCCCACCAGCGCCAGCGCCAGCGCGCCCTGCGGCAGGCCCAGGTCGGCCAGCACCGAGGCGAAGCCGAAGCCGTGCACCAGCCCGAAGACGAAGGCCATCACCCAGCGGCGCTTGTCGATCGTGCCGCGCAGGTTGTTCAGCGCCGCCACCACCACCGAGGCGGCGATCACCGATTCGACGAAGCGCGAGGGCAGGCTCACCACGCCCAGCGCGGCCAGGCTGAGGGTGATCGAGTGGGCCAGGGTGAAGGCGGTCACCACCTTCAGCACCTCCACCGTCGAACGTTTCAGGCTGGGGCTGGACGTCCAGCCCTTGGTCTGCCGCACCAGCACCGACGGCAGCAGCAGCGCGACCAGGAACAGGATGTGGTCGAAGCCGATCCAGATGTGCCAGATGCCCTCCACCACGTACTGGCGCAGCGTTTCCCAGGCACTGGCTGCCTTCAGGGGCAGCTGCTGGCGGGCCGACTCGGTGGAGAAGACGAGGGCGCGCGGCTGGGCATCGCCGGCCGGGGTCCACTGCACCAGGCCGCGGTGGGTGGGATCGACGTCGAACAGCATCGAATAGTCGACCTGCAGGTTCTGTTCGAGCCTGGGGCAGTCGGCGTGCAGGGACAGCACGGCGTAGGTGCCGTCGCTGTGGTGCTCCAGCATCAGCGGGCCGGCATTGCGCAGCGGGCAGGCTTCTCCTTGCGACGAGAGGGCAAGTTTGGACGCGGCCAGCTTTTCGATGTCGGCGGCGCGCTGCCGGACCTCGCCCCAGCTCAGCTCGCCGTTGCCGTCGCGGTCCAATTGGAGAACGTAGTCGAGGTCGCGCAGGGCGATGTCCCAGCGGATGGCGATGCCGGTGTCTTCGCCGCGCAGGGTGAGGTAGCTGTCGCTGGGTTTGTGGGCGTGGACGGGGAGGGTAAGGAGTAGCAGGACGAGCGCCGGGGTGACGCGCCGATGTAGGCTGGTGGTGAGCCCTGCGAACCCCAGCTGGCGGCGCGAAAACGCTGGGGTCGCTAGCGCGGCCACCAGCCTACGAAACGGCCCGGAACCCAGCATGTGAAGCAGCCCGCCCCGCAGCATGCGCAACAGCCTCACC
>JAQGMU010000492.1 GCA_028292195.1 Ramlibacter sp.
CGCCAACGCGAGTTCGCGCAGGTAGAGCGGCAGTGCGTCGTCGCTGTCTTCCAGTTCATCCAGCACGTCGGCCGCGGCGATGCGGGACAGCCAGAACAGCGCGCCGGCGAAGCGGGTCGCGAGCCAGTCTTCCGGCTGCAGCAGTTCGGGCAGGCGGCGCTGCGCGGGCGTGGCTTGCGCGGGCGTGGGTGGCTGCAACTGCACCGGCCGCGCCGGGGTGGAAGCAGGCGAAGTTGGCGTCGCTGCATTCGCGCCTGCCGGGGCTTTGGCTGCCGCGGGCGTGGCGCCCGGCAGCAGCGCGTCCAGCGTCCGGCTGGCCACAGCGACATGGCGCTGCAAGCTGGCCTCGGTCAATCCCTGCGCGGGCCGCTGGCAGGCACAGAGCAGCACGACGACCACATCGCGGTGGCGCTGCACGAACCAGCCGCGGTCCGCGGCCCAGCGCAACAGCGCTTGCGCGGCCGGATTCCACGCCAGCACCGCCTCCGGTGATTCGCTCGCCACGACCGCCGCGCGAGTCCGCGTGGCCGCCAGCGTGCGGGCGAAGCCGGCGGTGCGCGGAGAGGCTTCGAACAGCCGCAGCCACATCTCCAGCGGCAAGGCGCGCAGCGCCGCGGTGAGGCAGGCCGTGCCTTCCTCGCCCTCCACCAGCCGCATCAGGACCGGCCACACCAGTTGCGGTGTGCGCGCCAGTTCGGCCGTGGCGTGGCGCAGCACCTCCTCATGGCGCAGCACCTGCTCGCCGCGCGGTGGCGCCTGCGGGATCAGCGCCATGCGCTGCCAGGCCCATTGGCGCGAGCCGTCGCCCAGCGCGGCGCGGTAGACCAGGTCCGCCAGCGCGGCCTGCCGGTTCGCGTAACGCACGCAGTTGCCGTCGTCGCGCTCCAGGGCGCGGGCGATCGCCCGGCCCAGCGCATCGCCCCAGGCGCGCCCCACCTCGACGTCGGCCGGATCGTCGCGCCAGCGCAGCCGCACCGGCAGGCGGCGGATCAACAGCCATTCGTCCGGGCCGGTCCAGCGCGCCGCGATGCGCTCGCCGTCCTGGTGCCTGAATTCGTCCTGCCAGGCGGCCAGCCGGTGCGGCGCTACCGCGGTGGCCGTGCGCAGGCGCGTGTGCATGCGGTGGATGGTCAGGCTCATGGCATCACCCGCCTTCCTCGTCCGAATCGCGCAAGGCCGGCCGACCGAGCAGGAAGCCCGCGCCCAGGGCCGCGTCGCCGGCAATGGCCGGCTGGAACCCGGCCGAACGGCCGATCACCGAGGAGATGCCGATGTGCGAACCGACGCCAGCCCGCACGCCGGCCGCGGCGGTGCACAGCGTGAAGGCGGTGTGCGCCGGCTTGTGCTGCTCGATCAGCCGCCGCGCGCAGGTGAGCTGCTCGTCGCTGAGCGCGGCCACGATGGTGACGGTGAAGCGGTGCGCGAAGTCGTCGAAGTCGGGCGGCGCCGCGTCGGCGATGGGCTGCGGATCGGGCTCGCCGATGCGGCCGCCGACGCGGTAGCCGCCACCCAGCACGGCCTGCGAAACGATGGATGCCGGATTGCCGACCACGCCGCCGCCGCGCAGGCGGAACTGCTCGATGATCACCACCTCCGCGCCGGTCAGCAGTTCCAGCATGCGCTGCAGGCTGGCGAGCGTGCCGCGCGTGCGGAACAGCGGCGCGGCCTGCGGGATCAGGCGGCGCTGGACCTCTTGCGGCCAGCACGGGTCGAGCACCAGGCCGATGAACTGCGCCAGCCAGGGCAGGGCGGCGCCGGGCGTGATGCGGGGATCGAGCAGGCGCTGGCGCCCGGTGGCCACCGCCTCCCATTCGTCCAGCACGGCCGCGATCGGCGCCAGCAGCCGGTACAGGAATTCGCGCGCCGCCGGTTCGCGCCACAAGGTGCGCGGCAGCAGTTGCAGCAGCGGGTGGCCGGGAAAGGCGACCCGCGCCGCGCGCAGGCGCGGGCTCTTGCTGCGCGTGCCTTCCAGCTGGAACACCAGCCACAGGTAGCGGCCGGGCGGCGCGATGATGGGCGCGTCGTAGAGGGCGAAGCCATCGGCCGGCGCCTGCGCCAGCGGGCGCAGCGAGGGATCCCGGTAGAGCGCCTGCGGCTCGCGCTCGTCCAGCGTCCAGGTGGCTTGCGAAAGCACCGGCGGCACGCCGGCCGGCGCTGGGCCGCCGATCGGGTCGTTGAAATCGAGCTCGTCGCGGGTGAAGGCCCAGAAGCGCAGGGCCGTGCCTTCCGGCAGGCAGGCCTCGACCAGCAGCCGGCCCCAGCGCGACTGGTCGTGCTCGGCGTCGAGCGCGATGCTGAACACCAGCCCCAGCTGCTGGTAGCGGCCGCGCGCCGGCGCCGCATGGCGCACGCCCCGCGCCGTCCAGTAGGCGACGCGGCCGTCGGGCGCCTGCTCTATGCCGCGGCCGTCGTAGTTGGGCGCGACCAGGCCGGCCAGCGGTTCTTCCGTGGGCACGACCTGCAGCCGCCGCAATTCCTCGCCCGGTCGCTGGGCGAGCACCAGCACCTGCGCCGTTTGCGGCGTCTCGGTCGGTTCCATCAACAGGTCGGTGCAGAAGGCGGCGGGGATCGTTCGGGGCGCATGCAGCGCGTGCAGTTGCGCGCCCGGCTGGCCGGCGGCGCTCAAGACCCAGGCAAGGTGGCGGCCCTTGACCTGCGGCCCGACCGCCAGCCGCTGCGCGCCGGCGATGGCGGGCCAGGGCATGCGCTGCGCTTGTTCGCAGGGCGCCAGCTGCCAGATGCTGCCGTCGACCAGCAGCACGAACACCGCGTCGCCGTACGTGGCCAGGTCGAGCGGCGCGGCGTCCAGCGGGATGCGGCGCGCCACCTCCTGCTGCCAGGTGTCGACCAGCCACACCGCCTTGTCCTGCGGATCGGCGATGTAGAGGAAGTCGCTGGCGTCGCAGGCCAGCGCCAGCGGCCGCTGCGGCAGCGCGCCGGCGGCCACGTGGTCGGAGCCGGTGAAGGCGAACGGGTGCGCATCGTGCTCGTGCACGCCGACGGAATCGGTGCGGCCCCACAGCACGAATTCGACCGCGGCGTCTTCGGGCCGGGCGTGGAACAGCCGGCAGCGGTGGTCGAATGCGAGGCCGGCAAAGCCGCCGGTGAAGGCGGGGCCGGCGCCGGCCGGCGGCGACACCGGATCGCTGCTATCCAGCAGCACCAGCTCGCCGACGACGGCCGTGTCCTGGTGGACGCAAAGCTGCCACTGCGCGCTGCCCTGCAGCACGCGCTGGCCGCTGTCGGGGACCAGGCGCATCAGCACTCCTCCCTTGGCGCCGGCACCGCGACCGGCGGCCGCGTGGGCGGCGGCGCCACCCCGGTGCCGGGGGCAGGCAGCGGCGTCAGGTCGTCGACGACGGTGACCGCCGCCAGCGCCGGCACTTCCCAGTCGGCGATCTTCAGCACCTCGGTGGACGACCAGGTCTCGGGCTGGCCGTTCGCGCCCGGCGTGGCGAAGTCCAGCCGCAGCGACTCGATGTACTCGACGCCCTCGACCTGCATCGCGGCGCCTTCGAGTTCGCGCGCCAGCACGCGGCGCCCTAGCGGCCAGCCGCGGCCGTCCGGCCCGTAGGGCGGCAGCGGCGCGAGGTACTGGCGCAGCAGCACGTCGACCCAGTCGCGCACCGCGTCCAGGCCGTAGCCCTCGCGCACCTTGACCGAGACCGCGACGGCGATGCGGCGGTAGGTCGGCGGGATCACGTACAGCTCGGTGGTGACCAGCCGCCAGCGGTCCAGCCAGGCGCAGACCTGGGCCAGCTCCCACGCGTCCGGCAGCGGCGAGTCGGGGTGCTGCGGATCGCGCGCCGGCCACACGATCACGCTGACGCAGCCCGGCTTGCGCTCGCGGCTGGGCGCGTGGAACAGCGGCAGGCATTCGGCGCGCGCCAGTTCGAGGCCCGGCGTTTCCTTCGCCAGGCTGGCGAAGTCGTCCTGGCACACGGCCCGCCAGTTGCGCCGCAGCTCGGTGGGGATGCGGCGCAGCGCGGCGTCCATGCTTTCGCTGTCGAGGCCGCCATACGCGCGCAGCGGATTGGTGAGCTTGACGCCAGGCGGCATCTGCGGGCGGCGCAGCGGCGCAGGTGGCACCGGCGAGGGCAGCGTGGCGCCCAGCTTGTCTATCGATTGGGGCGGCACGTTGCCGGCGTCGCCGCGGCTGGTGTGGTAGCGGTTGACGCGGATACGCTCGCCGAGCTGCGGCGCCCGCGCCCCGAAACGAACCGTGCCGGCCTCGGCATCGACAGCGAAGTGCGGATCGCCGGGGCCGGAGGCGTCGAAGTTTTCGACGCGCAGCCAGTCGGTCCAGACCCCTTGTTCTTCCACCTGCACCTCGACCGGGTAGCGGTCGTCGAGCACCACCGGCGCGTCCGCCAGCTGGTAGGCCTGGTCGGGCTGGCCGGTGCCGGTGCCCAGCAGCTGGGCGGCCGCCGCGACCACCTGTTCGCAGCTCGTCGCGTTCAGCGTGAGCAGCTGCACCTCGCCGATGCGGCTGCCGTCGCTGCGCCAGACGCGCAGCCAGAACCACAGGCGCTGCGCGCGGTCGTCGTCGAGCTCGGGCGGGAAGTTGCCGGTGCCGGCCAGTCCCGCCGGCGCGGCCGGCACGCCGAGGATGGCGAGGTCGGCCGGCAGTTCCAGTTGCACGGTGCCTTCGCAGGTGAAGCCCTGCGTGGTGTCGCCGGCCACCCGCACGGTGCGGTAGTCGACGCTGCCGTCGGCCTTGGACTGCGCCAGCGAGGCCTGCCAGGCCAGCGAGGGCGCTTCGTGGCCGCAGGCCGGCGCCTCGTCGATGCTGGGGAACCAGGCCTTGGGCGAGAAGCCGATCGAAAGCGGCAGCCGCTGCCCGGCGATCCGCTTCAGGCCCTGCACCGGGTCGGCCAGCAGCGCCGGCGCGATGGCCGGCTCCTTGGGCGCCAGCACCGCTATCCAGGCGCACTGGTCCACCGTGTTCGAGAAGTCGATGGCCGCGCCGAGGCCGTCGGAGCCCATGGTCACGGTCTCGTAGGGCGCCACCGTTTCGTCGTTGCCCTGCGCCAGCTTCACGGCGTCCACGCTGGCCTGCACCGCGCTGCGCACGCCGGCGTCGAGCGCGGCGATGAATTCGCCGACCTTGCCCGGCTGCGCCAATTCCTGTTCGGTCAGCAGGCTGCGCCGCGCCACCGCCACGCAGTCCAGCGGCCACACCGTCAGTTCCTGCGTCAGCGTGAACAGCACCTTGCCGGCCTTCACCTGGTCACCCATGTACAAGCGCACTCCGGCGGCCTGCTTGCTCTCGAAGCGCAGCAGCGCCCTGGCCGCGCGGGCCGGCCGCAGGGGCAGGTCCAGCAGCTTGAGGAAGGCGACGTGGGTGGCCTCGGGAATCTGGTTGAAGCGGAACTGCAGGCCCTCGCCGAGGTAGGCGAACAGCTGCAGCAGGGTGATGCCGACGTCGCTGTCGTGGTGATCGGTCCACTCCGGCGTGTACACCGGGATGCGGTTGCGCAGCTCGAGGAACAGGTCTTCGAAACTGCGGTCGTCGAGGACGGGGACGATCAGCGGCATGGTCTGGGCCTCGTCACCGGTCGCGTTCCAGGTAGAACGGGTACACCAGCACGTCCTGGCGCGCGTCCAGCACGTGGGCGTAGTGGATCTCGATCAACACCATGGCGGGGTCGTCGGTGGGCGTGACGGCGATCTCGACCAGCCGCACCCGCGGCTCCCAGCGGCCCAGCGCGTGCGCGATCTCGCGCTCGATCGCCGCGCGCGTCGCCGGGTTGTTGGGGTGCATCAGGTAGCGGCGCAGGCCGCAGCCGAAGTCCGGGCGCATCACCCGCTCGCCCGGGTCGGTGTCCAGCAGCGTGAAGATCGCCTGCCGCACCTTCTCCGGTCCGGAAACCAGCGGCAACCGGCCCGCCGCCGGCGCCACCGGCTGGCCGAAGCCCTGGCCGAGGCGCTGGTAGCGATCGAGCACGGCGCTCATGCTGGGTTCCCCTTGGGCCACACGGGCGTGACCGTGGTTTCGAATTCGAGCGGCTCGCCGACCTCCGGCGTGGCGGTGAGCGCCTTGTTGTCGCCGTAGGACTGGGCCATGCCGGCGAGGGCGGTGTTGGAGAGCTGGCCGAGATCGGGCGGGTCGGGTGTCTCCCCTTTCATGTCCGGTCCGGCGTCTTCGAGAATGCGGTCTTCCAGCGTGTCCACGCCGCCTTGCAGCAGCGCATTCAGTTCGGCCACCGACTTCGCCGCGCCTTCGACCGTGAGCGCGCCGTCCACCTCGAAGTCGATCCCCGGTGGCGTCACCGCCAGCGCCGCATCCACCTTCATCGAGATGCTGAGCTGCGGCAGGACGCAGAAGCGCAGCAGCAGCAGGAACCACAGCTGGAACAGCATCACCACGATCGGCAGGAAGATGTTCAGCAGGAACAGCGCCACGATGGTGATCAGCGGGATCGAGAAGCTGCAGATCGACGGCCCGCCGATGCCGGTGGGCGAGAGGTGCTGCGGCTGGTCGAAGCGCACCGGCGACAGCTTGCCGCGCGGGCGCAGCGCCGTCTGCGCCGCGAGGTCGCGCAGGTCCGGCATCCGGATGGTGATGGGCCGGTTGGCGCTGCCCTGCACGTCGAAGGCGGCGGCCAGCCGGAAGGCTTCGGTCGGCAGGCTCCACACCAGGCGGCCGTTGCAATCGGGCTTGCGGCCCGCCTTGGGCGGGCAGTGGTGATGGGCGCGCACGAAGCACCAGGCCTCGTAGGTGGTGCGGTCGTCGAAGTGCGGCTTGCCCCCGGGATCGTGCTGCAGGTCCTGGGTCGGCACCACGCCGTAGTACAGGGTGCGGCCGGCGCCATCGTGCGTCGTCTCGCGCGGATCCGGCACCAGCGGGAACAGCGGGTAGGCCTGTTCGCCGGAGACGATGTCGGCGACTCTTTCCGCGGCATTCAATTCGCGCCACTCGCCGCGCGGCCCGCTCGCGGATCCCCCGGTGACCGGGAACCAGCCGTCGAGCGCGACCGAGATGCCATGCGCCTGCTGCCAGGTGGCGAAGCTGGCACGCTTGTCGGCCAGTTCGTTGCGCCTCCGTGCCAGCAGCGCTTCACCGGAGGCCAGCCACTCGTCGGTGGCCAGCTTCTGCAAGCGCTGCTGCGACTTCGAGCGCAGCTCCGCGGAGCCCTGCGGGTCGGTCGCGGCGTCCGCCAGCGTCTGCAGCTCGAACAGGACGGCCTCGGCGGTCCGCACGATGGCCGCCTGCGCTTCGAGCGCGGTCGCGCTTACGTTCGAAGGCAGGACGCTGCGCCGCCGCCGCACCGTGAAGCCGGACTGGCAGACCTTCTGCCGCGCCACGCGGGGGAAGCCTGGGTCGTCGCAATGCAGTTCGCAGCTCACGAGATAGAAGCGGTCGTGCGTGGGCTGGTACAGCTTGCGCAGCGTGCCCGGCGCCAGGCGGGCGCGGAACGCGTTCGCGGCGGAACCCTTGGGCAGTGGGTCGCCCTTGTTGTCCAGCGCGAACAGCGTGGTCAGCTTGCCGGCGGTGGTCTTTGCGTTCACCAGGTCGTGCTCCTGCACCACGTCGATCACCGGGTCGAACTTCAGCGAATGCTGGGGCTGGCGCAGGAACTGCGCCATGAAGTCGCTGCCGGCGAATTTCTGCAGCGCCGCCGGTGCCACCCGGCCGTCGTCGGGCAGGCCGGGCCGCGGCCAGCGGTACCAGGGGCCGACCAGGCGCCAGTGGGCGCCGTTGTCGTGGACGGCATTCACCACACGTTCCCCGCGCCCGGCGTGTAGCTGGGCGAGACGACGCTGGACGAAGCGATCAGCGTCGTGCACTGCACGACGCCGTCGCACATCACCGTGCCGGAGTGGATGTTGACGGCCGAGGCGTTGATCTCCACCGTCGCATTCGCCGTCACGTTCACCTGGCCGGCGATGTTGATGTTGATCTTGCTGCCGTTGCTGTGCTCGAAGGTGATCTCCTGCGCGCTGTCGTCCAGCACCAGCTGGTGGCCGCTCTTCATGGACAGCGTGACCTTGGCGGCGCCGTCGCTGTCGTCGAACTGCAGCAGGCTGCCCGAGCGCGTCTTCCACGTGCGCTTGTTGTTGGCCGACTCGGCCGACTCCGGCAGCGAGCGGCTGCCGTTCCAGCAGCAGCCCACGATGTAGGGCCGGGTCGGGTCGCCCGCCTCGAAGCCCACCACCACCTGTGAACCCGCCTCCGGCAGCACCTCGAAGCCCTGGTCCTTGTCGGCGTAAGGCGACAGCAGCGTGGCCCAGGCCGACACGCTTTCGCCGGCGGCGCCGAACATCGGGAAGCTGACCTTGATGCGGCCCTTGCCGTCGGGGTCGACCAGGTCGCTGACGACGGCCGGGTACAGCCCGAACCAGCGCGGGCCGTCGCCGTCGCGGGGATTGCGCGCGTCGCCGCTCACGACAGGTCTCCCAGCCAGGGCCGCTCGGCCTCGAAGTGCGTGCGGTAGCCGGCCTCCAGGTCGAACTGGTGCTTCACGCGGGTCACGTAGAAGCCTTCACCTTCGAACATGGGGCTGACCCGCTCCAGCTTCAGCAGGCTGCCGACGCGGATGGCGGTGTTGCCGTCGGCGATGCCGGTCGCGACCACGAAGCGCCGCGCCCGCGCCAGCAGGGCGGCCTTGGCCAGCGCCGTGGCCTGCGCATCCTGCAGCGGCACCTCGCGCACGCGGTAGCTGACCCGCTCGCCGAAGGCGCGCTCCAGCACCTGCGGGCCGTGGGTGTGGCCTTCGG
Source organism: Ramlibacter sp. (assembly GCA_028292195.1). Taxonomy (GTDB): domain Bacteria; phylum Pseudomonadota; class Gammaproteobacteria; order Burkholderiales; family Burkholderiaceae_C; genus Ramlibacter. Next base: position 8,722 of record JAQGMU010000492.1, read on the forward strand.
CTTCGGCAGCCACCACGCTGGCGGCGGCGTCTTCGTCGATCGCATCCTGGTCCTGGTCGTCGAAGCCGCCGACCACCACCTTGCTGCGCTGGTGGGCCAGGTCGGCCCGCAGCCGCGCCTGCACCAGCGTGCCGCCCTGGATCAGCGTGACCTTGTTGCCGTTGCGCTTGTCGCGTGTCGCCACGTGCAAGGCGCCGTCGGCCACCCAGACTTCGGCCGCGAGCCGGCGCGCCCGATCGCGCAGGAAGGCCAGGTCGCTCTGGTTCCACTGCTGCACGAGCGGCCAGCTGGGGCCTTGCACGTCAGCGCTCGGCGACAGCCCATGCTCGGAGGCGATCTGCTGCACCAGGTCGCCGTCGCTGACGTTCTCGTAGGTCTTGAAGCGGCGCGTCATCCGCAGTTCCATCAACGCGTCTTCGGCAAACACCATCACTTCGGCCGCGCGGCCCTGGTCCATCGCCAGTTCCAGCGCGCTGACCTTGCCCTCGAACACGGTTTCGCGCGCATCGGTCGGGCCCATGGACACCACCATCGCCTTGCCGAAATCCAGCACGCTGCCGTCCAGCCAGTTCAGCTTCTCGTCCTGCTCGCCCTCGCGCGGCCCGACCGCGACGAAGCTGGCCTGCAGGCGCTTCAAGCCATACACGTCTTCCTCCACCTGCAGCAGCTGCAGGTCGCGCGCCAGGCCGGCCTGCACCTGGCCGTCGACCTTGAACTCGGGGATGGTCGAGGCCTGCAGCGGCGCGTCGTTGGCGGGCATGCGTCGCCTCCTTCAGTCCTCGAAGCCCCAGGCCGCGGTGCGCTGCGCCAGTTCGGCGTCGCGCCGCGCCAGCTGCTGCCAGCGGGGCAGGGCGTCCGGCTTGGCTTCGCTGCGCGGCGGCTCGGCCGGATGCTCGGAACTCTGGATGTCGACCTGCGTGTCGACTTCGTCGATGTGGATGGGCATGAGGGGCTTTCCTTGCGTGCGGGCGTTCAGTGCTGGCCCTTGCAGCCAGTGCAGCCGCAACCGCTGCCGTGGCGCGTGGTCAGGCGTGGTGGCCGGGGCGCGGGCGGACGCGCGAACGGCTGCGGCCTGGCGGTCCGTCCGCCAAAGCGCTGGCGCAGCGGCACGCCCATGCCCCAGGGCCGGTCGGCTGCATCGGCGGTGGCGGCAGCGGCGTGGCCGAACGCGCCCAGGCTGTCGACCGCGCCCTGCTGGTGGGCGGTGTTCTTGACCTGCGCGATCGCGACCTGCAGGCCGCCGCTTTGCACCACGGCCTGGCCCTG
>JAQGMU010000515.1 GCA_028292195.1 Ramlibacter sp.
TTCGCCAAGGCGCAGCCCATTCCCCGGGCCGGGATGCCGGAAGACATCGCGCGAGCGGCGTTGTTCCTGGCCTCCGACGCCGGCAGCTTCATCAACGGCGTCGACCTGGTGGTCGATGGCGGCGTGATCACAGGCAATCGCTTTTCCGCCGGCATCCAGGCCCGCCGCGAACTGGTCGCCGCGGTGAAGGCGGAGATCGACGCGGCAGGTTGACAGGCAAGCGGTTCGTTTCATCGATGGAGACACCATGTCGAACAAGATCATCGTGACCTGCGCGGTCACCGGCAGCGCCGAGACTTTCCGGACCAACCCCGCCGTGCCCATCACGCCAGAGCAGATCGCGAGGGCGGCGCTGGAGGCCGAAAGCGCCGGCGCCTCCATTGCGCACATCCACGTGCGCGATCCGGAGACCGGCAAGGCTTCCGGCCGGCTCGACCTGTTCCAGGACGTCGTCGAGCGGATCAGGGCCGCCGACTCGAAGCTGATCCTGGAGCTGTCGTGCGGACGGGGCGGCACCTTCGCTTTCGATCCGGCAACGCCCGGGCGCGCGGGCGAGGGGTCGACCCTGTTCGCCGCGGCCGATCGCGTGGCGCACGTCGAGGCCCTGCGGCCCGAACTGTGCAGCCTGGATATCGGCTCGCTCAACTTCGACAAGCTGGTCTACATGAATGCGCCGAGCGAGCTGCGCGAGATGGCCAGGCGCATCCGGGCGGCCGGAACGAAGCCGGACCTCGAGGTGTTCGATCTCGGGCACATCGAATTCGGCAAGCAATTGATCCAGGAAGGCCTGATCGAGACGCCGGCCTTGTTCCAGATCGTCCTGGGCGTTCGCTGGGGCGCGCCGGCGACCTGCCAGGCGATGCTCGCGATGCGCGATGCGCTGGCGGGCCTGCACTGGTCGGTCTCCGACATGGGCTCGGGCCAGCCCCACCGCACCATCACACAAGGCGCCCTTCTCGGGGGCAGCGTGCGCGTCGGCCTGGAGGACAGCATCTACATCGAGCCGGGCGTCCTCGCCAGCAGCAATGCCCAGCAGGTGGAGCAGGTCGTGCGGCAGCTTCGCTACCTGGGATTCGAAGTCGCCAGCCCCCACGAGGCACGCGACATCCTCGGCCTGAATCGGCGCTGAGCCGGAGCGCGAACATGCCCCGCCTGATGTGGACACTGACCCGATCGGACGCAAGCTTCCTCGTCGAGCATTCGACCAGCATGGCGGAGGAGATGGGCGTCGCCGTCACCGTCGCGGTCGTCGACGCCGGCGGAACCACGGTCGCCGTGCTTCGAATGGATGACGCGAAGCTGGCGAGCGTCCACGTCGCCGAGGGCAAGGCCTGGACCGCCGCCTTCTTTCAACGCCCGAGCGGCGACTACGGGCCCACCACGGCGCCCGGCGGCGTCGGCTACGGGCTGCAGAACGCATTCGCGGGAAGAATGACTCCGCTGATCGGCGGCCAGCCGATCTTCGTGGGGGGCGTGTGCATCGGCGGCATCGGGATCAGCGGCGCCACCGGCGAACAGGATGACGCCATCGCGCAGGCCGCGGTAGCCACCATGGCGAAGCGGGTCACCGCATGAAGTACAAGAAGCTGAGTGCCGTCAGGAGCGCAAGCACGACGCGCACCGCCGCCCTCTCGTCGTCGCCCAGGGCATTGCCGACGTCGGACTCGGCGGCGCAGCAGATCCAGCAGTCCCTGCGGCGGTCCATCGTCACGCTCGAACTGCCTCCTGGGACGCAGCTCTCCGAGAACGAGGTGGCCCTGCGCTTCGGCGTCTCGCGCCAGCCGGCCCGCGAAGCGATGATCGCACTCGCCAAGATCGGGCTCGTACGGGTGGCGCCGCAGCGTGGCACGGTCGTGGTGAAGATTTCGGCGCGCCAGGTGATGCAGGTGCGCTTCATCCGCGAGGCGCTGGAAACGGCGATCGTGCGCCAGGCCTGCATCCAGTTCGACCCGATGTTCCGCTCCAGCATCGACTCGATCATGGCCGCGCAACGCAAGGCGGCCACGGACAACGACATCGCCAGCTTCCAGGAACACGACGAGCGCTTCCACGCGGCACTCGCGGCGGGCGCCGGCGCCGAACTCGCGTGGCAGGCCGTCATCGACGTCAAGTGCCACATGGACCGCGTCTGCCACCTGACTTTGATGGACCAGCAGACGGTGCTGGGGCTGATCGCGCAGCACCAGACCATTCTCGCGGCGATCGACGCCCGTGACGTGGACGCCGCCGACCGGGCCATGCGCCACCACTTGACCGAGGTCCTGCGCTCGCTGCCGAAGGTGCTGGCGGACCGGGCGGACCTGTTCGAATGAGCAAGGCGGGACTTGTCTTGAAGACCACTGTGCTCGAACGCTTCGTCGACCGTTATTTCGTGCAGGCCACGGTGCTGCCGACGTTCCTGCTGATGCTCTGCGTGTTCGGCCTGCCCCTCGTCTTTTCCCTCTACCTGAGCTTCTCCTCGTGGGGCCTGGAGCAGCCGTTGTTCGGCGGGCGGTTCGTGGGCCTCGCGAACTACGACGACCTGCTGACCAACCCGGTTTTCACCAAGGCCATCCTCATCAGCTTCGGCTACACGGCGGCCACCGTGGCCACGCAGATGCTGCTCGGGCTGGCGATCGCCCTGCTGCTGAACGTCGAACTGCCAGGAATGCGCATCTTCCGCACCGCGCTGATCGTGCCGATGATGATGACGCCGATCGTCGGCGCGCTGTGCTGGAAGCTGCTGCTCGACCCGAGCCACGGCGTCCTGAACCAGTGGCTCGGCCAGAACGTCGTCTGGCTCGGCCGGCCCGACACCGCCATCTACGCCATCTGGCTGGTCGGCGTGTGGCAGAACACGACCTACGTCACGATCATCCTGCTGGCCGGCCTGCGGTCGCTGCCGACCGAGCCGCTCGAAGCCGCGGCCATCGACGGCGCCAGCCGGCTGGCCGCGTTCTGGTTCGTCACGCTGCCCATGCTGCGGCCCTATCTCCTCGTCGCCCTGCTGCTGCGGACGATCTTCGAGTTCCGTGCCTTCGACAACATCTATGCGATGACCGGCGGGGGCCCCGCCAACAGCACGATGGTGCTCTCGATGTACACGTACCTGGTGACCTTCGTCCAGTTCGACTTCAGCATCGGCGCCGCCGCGGCCTGGCTGATGCTGCTGATGTCGCTGGTGCTGTGCGTGCTCTTCATCCTCGTGATCCGCCGAAGGGAGGCTGCCTGATGGCTGCAGTGGCTGGTTCCCCCCGTGCGCGCATGCTGGAGTCGGCGCTGATCTATGCGGCGCTCGCGCTGCTGGCCTTCGCGTTCCTGTTTCCCGTGCTCTGGGTGCTCGGCCTGTCGCTGAAGACGCGGGCGCAGGTGTTCGCGTCGCCGCCGCTCTATCTGTGGTGGCCGACGCTCGAAAACTATGCCGCCGTGTTGACGCGGTCAGACTTCGTCCGGGCCTTCGTCAACTCGCTGATCGTCTCGACCAGCGCGGTAGTGCTCTCGCTCGGCGTCGGCGCCCCGGCGGCCTACGCGTTTGCGCGCTTTCCGTTCAGAGGTCGATCAGTCCTGTTCTTCGCCCTGCTGGTGATGCGCATGTTGCCGCCGATCGCGGTGCTCGTGCCGATGTACCTGCTGTTCAACAAGGTCGGCCTTTCGACCACCCGCTTGAGCGTCGTACTCGCCTACACCACCTTCAGCCTGCCGCTGGTCGTCTGGATCATGCGCGGCTATTTC
>JAQGMU010000555.1 GCA_028292195.1 Ramlibacter sp.
CACATGGTCGACACGGTGCTGTATTTCGAGGGCGACACCCACTCCAGCTTCCGCCTGGTGCGTGCCATCAAGAACCGCTTCGGCGCGGTCAACGAGATCGGCGTGTTCGCCATGACGGAGAAGGGCCTGAAGGGCGTGAGCAACCCGAGCGCGATCTTCCTGTCGCAGCACAGCGAGCCGGTGCCGGGGACCTGCGTGCTGGTGACGCTGGAAGGCACCCGGCCGCTGCTGGTGGAGATCCAGGCGCTGGTCGACAGCGGCGGCCCCAGCCCGCGCCGGCTCTCGGTCGGCCTCGATCGCGACCGGCTGGCGATGCTGCTGGCGGTGCTGCACCGCCATGCCGGGGTCGCCTGCATGGACCAGGACGTGTTCGTCAACGCGGTCGGCGGGGTGCGCATCAGCGAACCGGCGGCCGACCTGGCGGTGATGCTGGCCATCGCTTCCTCGCTGCGTGGCCGCGCCCTGCCCAAGGGCTTCATCGCTTTCGGCGAGGTGGGACTGGCCGGCGAGGTGCGGCCGGCGCCGCGCGGCCAGGAGCGGCTGCGCGAGGCCGCCAAGCTGGGCTTCTCGGTGGCGGTCGTGCCCAAGGCCAACGCCCCCAAGGGCGCCGGCGGCGGGCGTGACCTGGAGGGCCTGGCCATCCACCCGGTGGAGCGGATCGAGGAGGCCCTGGAAGTCGTGCGCGGGCTGGCCTGACGACTTTGCGGGACTGGCCAGAAGCGGCCTGGGGCCGCGCTGCACTGTCCCCAACTGATCGAAGCGACAATCACGCCCCATGAACTTTCAGAGAATTCTCGCGCCCATCCTGGGCGTCGTATTGCTGGTGGCGGCATACCGCGGCTATGGCTGGATGGGCCTCGGCCTGGTGGCGAGCGGCATCGTCACCTGGATGCTGCTGCACTTCACGCGGATGATGCGGGTGCTGCAGCGCGCCTCCGACCGGCCGCTGGGCTGGGTGGACAGTGCCGTGATGCTCAACGCCAAGCTGAAGCCGGGCGTCAACCTGATGCACGTGATGGCCATGACCAAGGCCATCGGCGAGCAGCTGAGCGAGAAGGACGCGGAGCCGGCGGTGTACCGCTGGACCGACGGCGGCGCCTCCCACGTCACCTGCACCTTCGACAAGGGCAGGCTGGTCCAGTGGGAGCTGTTCCGGCCGCCGGCCCCCGAAGAAGCCGGTCCGCCCCTCGCGCCGTAAAATCGACGGTTTCCGCGAATCACCCCCCAAAGGAACTCAAATGAGCCCGGTAGTACCTTCAATGGCCGACCGCGACGGCAAGATCTGGATGGACGGCGAGCTGGTCGAGTGGCGCGACGCCAAGATCCACGTGCTCACCCACACGCTGCACTACGGCTGCGGCGCGTTCGAGGGGGTCCGTGCCTACGACACCGTCAACGGCACGGCGATCTTCCGCCTGCAGGAACACACCGACCGCCTGTTCAACAGCGCCAAGATCCTGCGCATGACGCTGCCCTTCTCCAAGGAGCAGGTGAACGAGGCGCAAAAACAGGTCGTGCGCAGCAACAAGCTGGAGAGCTGCTACATCCGCCCGCTCACCTGGATCGGCTCGCAGAAGCTGGGCGTCAGCCCGCGCGGCAACCAGATCCACCTGATGGTGGCGGCCTGGGCCTGGGGCGCCTACCTGGGCGAGGAAGGCATGCAGCGCGGCATCCGCGTCAAGACCTCCAGCTACACCCGGCACCACGTCAACATCACGATGACGCAGGCCAAGGCGGTCAGCAACTACAGCAACTCGATCCTGGCCAACATGGAAGCGCTGGACGACGGCTACGACGAGGCGCTGCTGCTGGACGCCTCCGGCTTCGTCTCCGAAGGCGCCGGCGAGAACGTGTTCGTCGTCAAGGACGGCGTGGTCTACACGCCGGACCTGTCGGCCGGCGCACTGAACGGCATCACCCGCAACACGACCATGCACATCTGCAAGGATCTCGGCCTGGAGCTGGTGCAGAAGCGGATCACGCGCGACGAGATCTACATCGCCGACGAGTGCTTCTTCACCGGCACCGCCGCCGAAGTGACGCCCATCCGCGAACTCGATCGGGTGGAAATCGGCATCGGCCGCCGCGGCCCGATCACCGAGAAGATCCAGAGCGCGTTCTTCGACATCGTCAACGGCCGCAATCCCAAGTACGCCCACTGGCTGACCAAGGTCTGAACCCCATGAGTACCACTGCGGCACGCAAGGAAACGGTGATCGAGCTGCTGGCCAGCGACCTGAACGCCAATGGCGGCGTGTTCTGCCCCAGCGCCAAGGCCGACATGAAGCTGTGGAACAACCACCCGCGGGTGTACCTGGACGTGGCCGGCAGCGGCGCGGCCAAGTGCCCCTACTGCGGCACGGTCTACAAGCTCACAGAGGGCGAGCATTTCGGCGGCCACCACTGAGAGCCGTTCCCTCGTCCTCGCTCCGCAATGGATCGGTGACGCGGTGATGACCGAGCCGCTGCTGCGCCGCCTGCGGGCGCGCGGCGAGCGGCTGACGGTGGGGGCGCTGCCTTGGGTGGCGCCGGTCTACCGGGCGATGCCGCAGGTCGACGAGGTGATCGATTTCCCCTTCGCCCATGGCGGCCTGCAGCTGAAGGAGCGCCGGCGCCTGGGCCGGCAACTGCAGGGCCGTTTCGACACGGCCTACGTGCTGCCCAATTCGCTGAAGAGCGCCTTGCTGCCTTTCCTGGCCAGCATTCCGCGCCGGGTCGGCTACCTGGGCGAGGCCCGGGTCGGGCTGCTGACGCATCGCCTGAAGAACCCCAAGGACAAGCCGCCGATGGTGGCGTTCTATTCCGCGCTGAGCGGAGAGGGCGGTTTCGAGCAGGACCGGCCGCGGCTGTACTTGCCGGCCGCCGAAATCGAAGCGGTGCTGCATAAGCACGGCCTCGCGCGCGGCGGCTACGTGGTGATGGCGCCCGGCGCCGAATACGGGCCGGCCAAGCGCTGGCCGCATTTCGGCGGGCTGGCGGAATTGCTCGACCGGCCCGTGTTGTTGCTCGGCTCCGGCAAGGAAGCGGAGTGGTGCGAATCGATTCGCGCCCGGGCGCCGGAGCGCTGCCGCAACCTGGCGGGCCAGACCTCGTTGCTGGAAGCCTTCGCGTTGATCGCCGGCGCCGGCCATGTGGTCAGCAACGACTCGGGCTTGATGCACGTGGCTGCTGCCTTCGGTGTGCCGCAGGTCGCGCTGTACGGCTCCTCGAGCCCGCTGCACACGCCGCCGTTGAACGAGCGGGCGCAGGTGGTCTGGCTGAAGCAGGATCCCGACTACCAACCGCCGCTGGATTGCGCGCCGTGCTTCCAGCGCGAGTGCCCGTTGGGGCATTTCCGTTGCTTGAACGACGTCAGCGCCGAACGGGTTCGCGCGCTGCTCTGAACCGATGGTGGGGTGCCTTCGGCAACCCACCCTACGAAATCCGCCGGCCGGCGTAGGGTGGGTTTCGGCGTAGCCGAACCCCACCGTCACCCAGGCAGCAGCTCGATCAACCGCTGCAGCGACGTCGACTGCACCCCATTCCACACCAGGTGCGTCCGGTTCTTCCTCACCCTTGCCGGCAATTCATGCTGCCGCACATCCTGCGCTGACTTCACCGCCACCAGCAGCGAACGCGGCACCACGGCGAAGCCGGTGCCGGCCGCGACGCAGGCGATCATGGCCTGGTAGGACGCGAACTCCAGCGTGCGCGCCGGCTGCACCGCGCCTGCGCCCAGCCACTCCTCCAGCCGCTTGCGGTAAGAGCAGCCACTGGCAAATGCGATCAGCGTCATGCCCGCAAGCTCGGTCGCGCGCCGCACCGCCGCCACGTCCTTGGCGGTGATCAGCACCAACTCCTCCTCGAACACCTTGCGCGAGTCCAGCGCGCCGGGCGAGAACGGCTCCGACACGAAGGCCGCCTCCAGCTCGAAGTTCGCCACCCGCTGCAGCAGTGCGCCGGTGGTGCCCGTGGCCAGCTCCACCACCACGCCCGGGTGCTGGCGGTGGAAGCGCGAGAGGATGGGTGCCAGCCGGCTGCCGGCCGTGCTCTCCAGGGAGCCGATGCGCAGCACGCCGATGGCGCGGCCGCTGCGCAGTTCGCTCTCGGCCTCGTCGGCCAGCCGGAACAGGCGTTCCGCATACGACAGCAGCAGCTCGCCCTGCGGCGAAATCACGAGCCCGCGGCCCTGCTTTCGAAACAGCGCGCAGCCCACCCGCTGCTCCAGCTGCTTGATCCGGGTGGTGACGTTCGACTGCACGCGATTGAGTTTCTGCGCGGCGCGGATCACGCCGCCTTCCGCCACCACGGTGCGGAAAATTTCGAGGCTGTCCAGGTCGATGCTTCTCATGGCGAGAACGATGCTCCAGATTAATTCATTTGTGGCGGCAGCCCATTCTGGATTCAATGGACTGCCATGACAACCGCTGCCCGCTCCGTTCCCACCTGGGCCGTCGTGCTCGCGGGCCTGCTGTCCCTGGCCGCCGCGATGGGCATCGGCCGCTTCGCCATCACGCCGCTTCTGCCCCTGATGGCGCGCGACGGCCAGCTGGACCTGGCCTGGGGCGGCTGGCTGGCCGCCGCCAACTATGCGGGCTACCTGGCCGGCGCGCTGACGGCGGCGCGCGTGCCGCTGCGGCCCGCCGCGTTGGCCGTGCTGGCCCTGCTCGCCACGGCTGCGTGTACCGCAGCGATGGCCTGGCCCTCGCTGCCGCTCTGGCTGGTGCTGCGCTTCCTGGCCGGCGGCGCCTCGGCCTGGGTGTTCGTCGCCACCAGCGTCTGGTGCCTGGGCGCGCTGACTGCCGCGGGGCGTGCGGCGCAGGCAGGCTGGGTCTATGCGGGCGTGGGCGTGGGCATCGCGCTCACCGGCCTGTACTGCCTGGGCGCGGTCGCGGCCGGCTTGCCCGTGTCCCGGCTCTGGCTGCATCTCGGCGCGCTCGCCCTGGTGCTGGCATTGCCGGTGGCGTGGGTGCTGGCGCGCCTGCCCGCGACCGCCGCCGCGCCGGCCGCGAGCACGGCCCAAGGCTCCGGCATGGACAGCGAGACCCGCGGCCTCATCCTCTGCTACGGCTTGATGGGCTTCGGCTACATCCTGCCCGCGACCTTCCTGCCGGCGCTGGCGCGCAGCGTGGTCGACGACCCGCGCCTGTTCGGCCTGGCCTGGCCGCTGTTCGGCGCCACCGCCGCCGTGTCCACGGTGCTGGCCGGCTGGCTGGGCCGCCATGCGAGCCGGCTGCAGGTGTGGGCCGTGAGCCAGGCGCTGATGGGCGCCGGCGTGCTGCTGCCCAGCCTTTGGCTGAACGGCGCGACGATTGCGTTGTCGGCCCTGCTGGTCGGCGGCACCTTCATGGTCATCACGCTGGCGGGCGTGCAGGAGATGCGCGTCCGCGCGCCGCTGCAGGCCGCGCGCCGGGTCGGCCAGGTCACGGCGGCTTTCGCGCTCGGCCAGATCGCCGGGCCGGTGGTGTCCGCCTTGCTGCTGCAAATACCTGCGCTGGGGTCGCGAGGCTTGCCCCTGGCCTTGCAGGCAGGCGCGCTTGCCCTGCTGGCCAGCAGCGCGTGGCTGGCGCGCCGCGCCTTTTTTCGTTCCGAGGAGATCGTCCATGCCTGAATCCAATCCCCCGCACGCCCAGGGCTACGCCCAACCCGGCGGCGAGCGCCTGCCGCTGCCCCCCGAATCCGCCATGACGGCCGCCCAGCGCACCGCCGCCCAGGCGCTCATCGACGGCCCGCGCAAGGGCGTCTACGGGCCCTTCCTGCCGCTGCTGCGCAGCCCGGAGCTGCTGGACCGGATGGCCAAAGTCGGCGAATACCTGCGCTTCGACTCGGTGCTGGACACCCGCATCCGCGAACTGGTCACCTGCGCCGCGGCTCGCCACGTGAGCAACCAGTTCGATTGGGTGATGCACGCCCCGCTGGCCCGC
>JAQGMU010000656.1 GCA_028292195.1 Ramlibacter sp.
GGCTCGGCGTTCACCGCCGCCGGGGTCGAGATGGTGACCTGGCGGGTGGTGGCGACCGGGAAGCTCGACAAGCCGGCCCTCGCCCGCGCCGCCACGAAGAACGGCGCGGGCGTCCACGCACCGAAGCGGCGGCGGGTGCACCTGGCCGGCGAGTGGCACGACGCCGAGATCTACGACGAGTCCGCGCTCACGCTCGACGGCACGTTCTTCGGCCCGGCGATCATCGGGCTTCCCGACACCACGATCGTCGTCGGGATCGACCAGGTCGCGTCCGTAGACGCCAACCGCAACGTCATCATCGACGCGGTCCCGGCCGCGCGGAGGAACGAACGATGAGCCGCACCGAGAAACGCGTCCTCGACCCCGTCAGCTACGAAGTGATCAGTCACCGGTTGCGATCGATCAACGACGAGGGTTCGACCACCATCGTGCACGCGTCAGGGTCGCCGGTGGTCCATGCCACCGACTACAACTTCGCCGTGTATGCGGCCAACGGCGATCTCGCCGTGTCGGGTGTGTTCTACATGCTGCCCGTCTTCACCATGCAGGTGTTCGTCAAGGAGGTGATCAGGCGCTTCGAGGACGACGTGAACCCCGGCGACGTGTTCATCACGAACGATCCGTTCGTCGCCGGAATCCATCAGTCCGACGTCCAGTTCGTCTCGCCGTTCTTCTACGACGGGCAGCTCATCGCCTGGACTGGCTGCATGGCGCACGTGATGGATCTCGGGGGCATGAACCCGGGCTCGTGGTGCCCGACGGCAACGGAGGTCTACCAGGAGGGCACCCGCGTGCCGCTCAACCGGATCGTCGACGGCGGCAAGGTCAACCGTGCGCTGTGGGACACCATCCTCGCCAACTCCCGTATGCCCTCGATGGTGGCCAACGACTTCTCGGCCTTCCTGTCCGCGCACCGAGTCGCGCAGGGCCGGCTGACCGAGACCTGCGAGCAGTACGGGACCGAGGCCGTGCTCGACACGGTCGATCGGACGATCGATCTGACCGAGGACCGGACGCGCGAGTGGCTGCGCGACTTGCCCGATGGCGATTTCCAGACCGCGGGGTACATCGACCACGACGGCCACGCCAACAACCTCTACCGCGTCGACTGCACGCTGCGCAAGCGCGACGACGAGATCGTGTTCGACTTCTCCGGCTCGAGCCCGACCATCGCCGGCACCGGCAACGCCTCGCGCTCGGGGACCTACGGCGCCGTCGGCTGCGCCGTCCTCGGCGTGTTCGGGTCGGTGCTGCCCTGGAACGCGGGGCTCATGCGGCCGGTCTCCCTCGAGATCCCACCGGGCACATGCGTGAGCGCCGAGGAGCCGGCCCCGATCTCGGCGGGCTCGGTGTCGGGCGCATGGGTTGCGCTTTCGCTGGCGGCCGGCTGCCTGGCCAAGATGCTTGCGTTCTCGGCAAGGTACGAGGACTTCGCCTTCGGCCCGCCCGATGGATCATGGGTCCTCAGCCAGTTCGGCGGGCTGAATCAGTACGGGGAGCCGTTCGCCACCATGATCATGGACTCACTGGGCTGGGGAGGACCGGCCTTCCGCCACCGCGACGGTGTCTCCTCGGGTGGCTCGCTGATCGTTCTCGGCGGCGGTTCCAATGACGTTGAGCTGCACGAGAACCACCAGCCGCTGCTCTACCTATGGCGCCGGGAGGTCAAGGACTCCGGCGGCGCCGGCCGCCATCGCGGCGGCAATGGGATTGAGTTCGCGCTCGCCGTGCACGATTCGGACACGGTCACGGCCACCTGCATCGCGCAGGGCGTGGTGATCCCGACCGGCGTGGGGCTGTTCGGGGGATACCCCGGCGGCACCTCCCGCTACGAGATCGTCACCGGCGCCGACTGGCGGGCGGAGATGGCGGCCGGCAAGGTGCACGAGACGATGCACGACTTGCCGGGCGAGTACCGCGTCCCGTCGGCGAAGGAGACCGTGCCGATGAGCCCGGGCGATGTGATCAACAACGTCACGCAGAACGGTGGCGGTTACGGCGACGCGCTCGAGCGCGATCCGGCGCTGGTGGCCACCAATGTGCACGAGGGCAGTTCTGATTGCGCGGTGGCACGTGACATCTACGGGGTGATCGTGACCGGGGAGGGCGGATATGACGCGGCCGCCACCGACGCCCGGCGTCATGCGCTCCGCCAGGCCCGTGTGGCCGATCTGCGCAACCGCCGCCATCACTATGAGGTCAAGGACCTCGAGGTGCTTTACCGGTGGGGAGACGTACTCAACATCTGCCGCGACGGCGACGAGATCGTCGTGCAAGCCGCGCAGTCGAAGGCGGTGCTCGGTCCGCTGGGCCAGAACTGGCGCGAGGCGGCGCCCTACCGGGTACCGACCGCCGCCGAGCTCGGACCCCAGATCGTGCTCGACGAGCGGCTCGAGTTCCGCCACTACATCGACCCGCTCACCGGGCGGTCGCTGTGGCTTGACTTCCAGCACCTCGCGGCGCCGCTGACCGTCGATTTCCGTCTCACCCATTTGCAGGGGTGATGGCGGCCTACGACCCGACCGGGAACAAGGCGCTCAGCCGACGGGGATCGTCATCGCCATCGCGCTGACGCGTGTGCGTCAGGGACTGGCGGCCATCTCGGGCGGCCTCACGGCTCTCGCAGGTGCGCTCGCCACCGTCGAGTCACAGCACCTACGACCGCTCG
>JAQGMU010000596.1 GCA_028292195.1 Ramlibacter sp.
TCCGGCATGTAGACGAAGGCCGCGCGCTCGGGATGCAGCCGCGCCGCGCGCGCGATCAGGCCGTAGGTCGTGCGTGCGGGAATCGCCTGCTGGTAGGGCGTGCGTTCCAGCGCCTCGATGTCGGCGAGGCTGCGGAACGCCTCATGGACTTGAAAACCTCCGTGCTGCGCACAGCGGTATTCGCCCTTGGGGCGGCCCGGCGGGCTCATGCCAATCCGAGCAGGCGGACCGCGTTGCCTTTCAGGATGCCTGGCATCACCTCGGGCTTGAAGCCGGCGTCCTCGAAGTCCTTCATCCAGCGCTCGGGCGTGATCAGCGGGTAGTCGCTGCCGAACAGGATGCGGTCCTTCAGCAGCGTGTTGGCGTACTGGACGAGTTGCTTGGGGAAGTACTTCGGGCTCCAGCCCGAGAGGTCGATCCACACGTTGGGCTTGTGCGTGGCAACCGAGAGGGCCTCGTCCTGCCAGGGGAAGCTGGGGTGGGCCATCACGATCTGCATGTCGGGGAAGTCGATGGCGACGTCGTCCAGGTGCATCGGGTTGCTGTATTCGAGCTTCAACCCGCCGCCGCAGCGCATGCCCGAGCCGATGCCGCTGTGCCCGGTGTGGAAGATGGTCGGCATCTTGTGGGCGTTGATCACCTCGTAGATCGGCCAGGCCATCCGGTCGTAAGGGTGGTAGCCCTGCACCGTCGGGTGGAACTTGAAGCCCTTGACGCCTTCTTCCCTGATCAGGCGCTCGGCCTCACGCGCGCCCATCTTGCCTTTGTGCGGGTCGATGCTGGCGAAGCAGATCATCATGTCGCTGTTCTCGCGCGCGGCCTGGGCGATCTCCTCGTTCGGGATCCGGCGCCGCCCGAGGTTGGACTCGCTGTCGACCGTGAACATCACGAGGCCGATCTTCTGCTCGCGGTAGTAGGCGATGGTCTCGGCGATGGTCGGCCGCCGGCCGGAGCGGAAGTACTTGTCGGCTGCGCGGTCGTACTCCTCGCCATAGTTGTCGAACGGGTTCCAGCAGCTGACTTCCGCGTGCGTGTGCACGTCGATGGCGATGAGGTTGGCGTGGTCCATGGTTTGTCTCCTGAACTGCGACGTCTAGGGTAAGCCCTAGGTCTTTTCCGCTTGAATTGGTTATTGTTTATAACAATAATCCGCCCACTCCGCAAACGAAAATCATGCCCAGCAAAGCCGACATCCAACTCGAGATCGATGGCGACGTCGCCATCGTGCGCCTGAACCGCCCGGCCAAGCGCAACGCGCTCAGCGACAGCCTGATCCAGGCCGTGCGCCACACCTTCGAAACCCTGCCGAAAACGGTGCGCGCCGCCGTGCTCGACGGTGCGGGCGACCATTTCTGCGCCGGCCTCGACCTGTCGGAGCTGAAGGAGCGCGACGCCGGCGCCGGCCTGCATCACTCGCGCATGTGGCATGCCGCGCTGGAGGAAGTGCAGTACGGCCCGGTGCCGGTGATCGCGGCACTGCACGGCGCCGTGGTCGGCGGCGGCCTGGAACTGGCCTCGACCTGCCACATCCGCGTGGCCGACGAGACCACTTGCTACGCCCTGCCGGAGGGCTCGCGCGGCATCTTCGTCGGCGGCGGCGGCGCGGTGCGGATCCCGCGCCTGATCGGCGCCGCCCGCATGACCGACATGATGTTGACCGGTCGCGTCTACAACGCGGCCGACGGCGAACGCGTCGGCTTCGCCCAGTACCTGGTGCCGGCCGGCCAGGCCTTTGCCAAGGCGATGGAGCTGGCCCGGCGCGTGGCGCAGAACGCGCCGCTGACCAACTACGCGCTGATGCACGCCCTGCCCCGCATCGCCGAACAGCCGGCCGACCAGGGCTTCCTGACCGAGGCCTTGATGGCCGCCATCGCGCAAAGCGCACCCGAAGCCAAGCAGCGCGTGCGCGATTTCCTCGAAGGCCGCGCCGCCAAGATCAGCAGCAAGGGCTGAGGCCGCTTTCGAGACCCCGGAGAGAGACAAGACATGAGCACTGCTCCCAAAAGCGCCGCGCCGCGCTACCGCCCGCTGGGCTTCGGCGTGACGCGCGCCGTGCTGCGCGAAGGCGCCAATGGCGTGCGCTACGTCCGGGCCGAGGTGCCGCTCGACACCGGCTACGCGCCCCGCATGACGGACCGCCTGGTGCACTGGGCCGAGACCGATCCGGACCGCGTCTTCATGGCGCGGCGCGAGCGGCTGGCCGACGGCAGCACCGGTGACTGGCGCTAGGTCACCTACCGGCATGCGCTGGCCGCCGCCCGCAGCATCGGCCAGGCCCTGCTGGACCGCGGCCTGGACGCCGACCACCCGGTCGCCATCCTGAGCGAGAACAGCCTGGAGCACGCACTGCTGTCGCTGGGCTGCCTGTATGTCGGCATTCCCTACTGCCCGGTCTCGCCCGCCTATTCCACCATCAGCCAGGACTTCGACAAGCTGCGCCACGTGCTGGAGACGCTGACGCCCGGGCTGGTGTTCGCCGCCGACGCCGCCCGTTACGGCAAGGCCATCGAAGCCACCGTCGGCTTCGACGTCGAGGTCGTGCTGGCCGACGGCGACCTGGAAGGCCGGCCCGACACGCCCTTCTCCGACCTGCTGGCCACCAGGCCGACGCCGGCCGTCGACGCCGCGATGCAGGCCACCGGCCCCGACACCATCACCAAGTTCCTGTTCACCTCGGGCTCGACCAAGCTGCCGAAGGCGGTGATCAACACCCACGGCATGTGGTGCGCCAACCAGCAGCAGATGCGGCAGTCGATACCGGTGCTGGCCGAGGCGCCGCCGGTGCTGGTGGACTGGCTGCCCTGGAACCACACCTTCGGCGGCAACCACAACGTCGGCCTCACCATCTACAACGGCGGCACGCTCTACATCGACGACGGCAAGCCGACGACGGCGCTGATGGGCGAGACGCTGCGCAACCTGCGCGAGATCGCGCCCACCATCTATTTCAACGTACCGACCGGCTTCGAGGCCATCGCCCATGCCATGAAGGCCGACGCCGAGCTGCGCAAGACGCTGCTGTCGCGGGTGCGCATGTTCTTCTACTCCGGCGCCGCGCTGGCGCAGCCGATCTGGGACCTGCTGCACGAGGTGCAGGAAAACGAAATCGGCGAGCGCATCGTGATGGGCACCGGCCTGGGCATGACCGAATCGGCGCCGTTCGCCGTGTTCGTCACCAATCCCGAGGTCAAGTCTGGCCACATCGGCCTGCCGACGGTCGGCGTGGAACTGAAGCTGGTGCCCAACGAAGGCAAGACCGAGATCCGCTACAAGGGGCCCAACATCACCCCCGGCTACTGGCGCAACCGGGAGGCCAGCGCCGAATGCTTCGACGAGGAAGGCTTCTTCTGCACCGGCGACGCCGTGCTCTGGATAGACGACGCCAATCCGCACCTGGGCCTGAAGTTCGACGGCCGCATCGCCGAGGACTTCAAGCTGGCCACCGGCACCTTCGTCAGCGTCGGCCCGCTGCGCGCGAAGATCATAGGCGCGGGCGCGCCCTA
>JAQGMU010000602.1 GCA_028292195.1 Ramlibacter sp.
AATGCGTCCATGCCGGTGCCGTAGATGAACTGCATGGCGCCACCGGTCCAGCCCGGAAAGCCGATCCCGAAGATGGAACCGATGTTGGCGTCGTGCACGCTGGTCAACACGCCTTCGGCCAGGCAGCGCGCGGTCTCGACGGACTGGCGATAGAGCAGGCGGTCCTTGAGGTCCTGCAGCTCCCAGGTCACATCGGGGCGGCCGAAGATCTTCGGCAGTTCCGGCCACAGGAATTTGCGCGCGCCCGCCTCCTGCGGATACTCGTAGAAGCCGCCACCCGCCGCCCGCCCGTTGCGGTCGAACTCCTTGACCATGCGCTCCACCAGCAGCTCGCCCGGCGTTGCGATGTAGGTCTCGCCCTGGGCACGGTAGTCGGCGCGGGTCTGGTCCAGCACGTGCACCGACAGCGACAGCGCCGTCTCGTCCAGCACCGCCAGCGGCCCCACCGGCATGCCGGCTTGCAGGCCGGCCTGTTCGATCACCGCGGCCGGGATGCCTTCGCCCAGCATCGCCGCGCCTTCCATCACGAAGGTGCCGAACACCCGGCTGGTGAAGAAGCCGCGGGCGTCGTTCACCACGATCGGGATCTTGCCCAGCGCCTGCACGTAGTCGAAGGCGCGCGCCACCGTCTCGTCGCCGGTCTGCTTGCCGCGGATGATCTCCACCAGCTTCATCTTGTCGACCGGACTGAAGAAATGGATGCCGACGAACTTCTCCGGCCGTGCGCTGGCCTGCGCCAGGCCGCTGATCGGCAGGGTGGAGGTGTTGCTGGCGAAGAAGCCGTCCGGCGCCAGCTGCGGCTCGGCCTCCTTGGTCACGCGGGCCTTGAGCTCGCGGTTCTCGAACACCGCTTCGATGATCAGGTCGCAGCCCTGCAGGTCCTTCATGGACTCGGTCGGCGTGATGCGCGCGAGCAGCGCGGCCTGGTCGTGCGGGCTCAACTTGCCTTTCTCCACCCGCGCCTGGGTGAGCTTCGCGCTGTAGGCCTTGCCGGCCTCCGCCTTGTCCTGCGACACGTCCTTCAGCACGGTGGCGATGCCGCGGCTGGCCTGGACGTAGGCGATGCCGCCGCCCATCATTCCGGCACCCAGGATGCCCACCTTTTGCGGCTTGAATTTGCCATCCCATTTCGGCCGCGACTGCCCGGCCTTGATGGCGTTCAGGTTGAAGAAGAAGGTGTTGATCATGTTCTTCGCCACCGGCGACACGATCAGGCGGGCAAGGTAGCGGCTCTCGATGCGCAGCGCGGTGTCGAAGTCGACCTGGGCGCCTTCCACCATCGCGGCCAGCGCAGCTTCCGGCGCCGGATAGAGGCCGCGCGTCTTCTGCTTCAGCATGGCCGGCGCCACCGCCAGCGCGCCGGCGATCTTCGGATTGCTCGGCGTGCCGCCCGGCATCTTGTAGTCCCTGGCGTCCCAGGGCTGCTGCGCCTTCGGGTTGGCGGCGATCCAGGCCAGTGCCGCGGCCCGCAGTGCGGTGGCATCCGGCACCAGTTCCTGCACCAGGCCCAGCGCCAACGCTTCGCGCGGCGAGAACAGCTTGCTTTCGAGGATGTAGGGCTGGGCTCCCATCAGCCCGAGCAGCCGCGTCATCTTGGTGATGCCGGAGGCGCCGGGGATCAGGCCCAGCGTGACTTCCGGCAGGCCGAACTGGATCTTCGGATGGTCGACGGCGATGCGGTGGTGCGCGATCAGCGCCACTTCCCAGCCGCCGCCGAGCGCGCTGCCATTGAGGCAGGCCACCACCGGCTGGCCCAGGGTTTCCAGCGTGCGGAAGTTCTTCTTGCACTGCTCGACCTCGCGGAACACGCGCGGCGCGTCCGCGGCCGTGAGCCGCATGGTGCCTTTCAGGTCGGCGCCGGCGAAGAAGGTCGTCTTGGCCGAGGCCAGCACGATGCCGCGTATCCGGTCCTTGTCCTGCAGCACCTGTTGCACGGCGGCGCTCAGGTCCTCCTGCCACTGCAGGCCCATGGTGTTCACCGGCGAGCCGGGCTCGTCGAAGGTGAGGGTGGCGATGCCGTCGACGAGTTCGTAGCGGATGGTTTTCATGGCGGCCTCAGATCCGCTCGACGATGGTCGCGATGCCCATGCCGCCGCCCACGCACAGGGTGGCCATGCCGTAGCGCAGCTTGCGCCGGTGCAGTTCGTCGATGAGGGTGTTGAGGATCATGGCGCCGGTGGCGCCCAGCGGATGGCCCATGGCGATGGCGCCGCCGTTGACGTTGACCCTGTCGTGGGCCACGCCCAGCTCCTTCATGAAGCGCATCGGTACCGCGGCGAAGGCCTCGTTCACCTCGAACAGGTCGATCTGGTCTATCGTCATTCCTGCCTTGGCCAAGGCCTTGCGGGCGGCGGGCATCGGCCCGGTGAGCATGATGGTGGGGTCGGCGCCGGACAGCGCCGCGGCGACGATGCGTGCGCGCGGCGTGAAGCCGTGCGCCTTGCCGGCCGCCTCGCTGCCGACCAGGACGGCCGCCGCGCCGTCGACGATGCCCGACGAATTGCCGGCGTGGTGCACGTGCGTGATCCGCTCCACCTGCGGATAGCGGCTGATCGCCACCTGGTCGAAACCCATCGCTCCCAGCTGCTCGAAGGCCGGCTTCAGCGAGGCCAGGCCCTCCATCGTCGTGTGCGGCTTGATGAACTCGTCCTGGTCCAGGATCACCTGGTCGAGGAAGTCCTTGACCGGCACCACGGAGCCGGCGAAGAAGCCGCCCTCGCGGGCCCGGGCCGCGCGCCGCTGCGATTCCAGCGCGAAGGCGTCGACGTCTTCGCGCGAGAAGCCTTCCAGCGTGGCGATCAGGTCGGCGCCTATCCCTTGCGGCACGAAAGCGGTCGCCGAATTCGTCTCGGGGTCCTGCGCCCAGGCGCCGCCGTCGGAGCCGATAGGGACCCGGCTCATGCTCTCGACGCCGCCCGCCACCACCAGGTCTTCCCAGCCGGAGCGCACCTTCTGCGCCGCCATGTTCACCGCTTCCAGGCCGGAAGCGCAGAAGCGGTTGAGCTGGACGCCGGAGCAGCGCCAGTCCCAGCCGGCCTTGAGCGCGGCCACCTTGGCGATCACCGAGCCCTGTTCGCCGACCGGCGAGACCACGCCCATCACGACGTCGTCGACCTGGGCCGTGTCGAAATCGTTGCGGCGCTGCAGTTCGGCCAGCACGCCGGCCAGCAGGTTCACCGGCTTCACCTCGTGCAGGCTGCCGTCCTTCTTGCCCTTGCCGCGCGGGGTGCGGATGGCGTCGTAGACAAAGGCTTCGGTCATGGGAATCTCCAGGGATGCTGCGCCAGTATATTCATTTGAACCAAGCGCGCGCTCAGTGAAAATCAGGGCCACGGCCGGGCAGGGAGGTGTCCCGCAGGCGACGCGGGGACGGGTAAAGCAGCAGGACGCGACGGTGCTCCCGGGACTAGATTGGGCGCCGGCGACCGCTCGTTCCGAAGCGGGCCCCATCAAGGAGACAACCCGTGGCTGATGTCCTGTTGCAGGGGGCGCCGCGGCGCCCGTGCGCCGCCTGGCGGCCGACCGTCCTCGTCCTGGCTTGCGCCATCCTCACCGCGTGCGGCGGCGGCGGCGGTGGAGATGACCGGCCGCTCGAGATCCGCACCTTGTCCAACCGCGCCGACCTGCTGAGCGACGGCAATGCGCTGATGGAAATCGTGGTGCCCAGCGGGGCGACCAGCTTCGGCCTGGCCGTCACGGTCGACGGCCGCGACGTCAGCAGCGCCTTCAGCAAGGGCCCCGACGGTCGCATCATGGGCGTGGTGACCGGCCTGGCCAACGGCGACAACGTGGTCCGCGCCAGCACCTTCGGGGCCGCGTCAGCCCGCCTGGTGGTCAACAACTCGCCGCGCTCCGGCCCGGTGCTCTCAGGCAACCAGATCACACCCTTCTATTGCGCCACGGCGACGCCGCAGGCCGCCTCCGGCAATACGCCGCAGACCGCGCCCAGCGGCCTGGCGGGCTCGCCGGATGCCAGCTGCAGCATCGCCACCGAGACCAGGCTGTACTACCGCACGACGGTGGCGGCGCCGGCGGGCGGCTGCCCGCTGCCGGACCCGTTCTCCAACAGCGCCATCGCCCAGCCCGTGCCCGCAGCCAGCCAGTGCTGGAAGCCCTACACCGCGGGCGCCACGCCGGCCGACATGGCCGCGGCCGTCACCACCGACGCCGGCGTCACCATGCCCTTCATCGTGCGGCTGGAGCGCGGCACCATGAACCGCGGCATCTACGACATCGCGGTGCTGTTCGACCCGGCCCGGCCGTGGACCGCCACCGCGCCGCAGTCCGGCTGGAACCGCAAGGTCTACTACACCTTCGGTGCCAGCACCGGCCAGCCACGGCGCCAGGTGCGTCCGGCGACCAACTGGACCACGCTGGAAGAGCAGTTGAAGCGCGGCTTCCTGGTGGTGCAGAACAGCATGACCGACTCGTCGCGCAATTCCAACCGCGTGATGATGAGCGAGACGGTGATGATGATGAAGGAGCACATCGGCGACACCTACGGTCCGGTCAAGTACACGCTGGGCACCGGGTGCTCCGGCGGCTCGATCAACTCGAACATGAACCTGTCGATCTCGCCCGGCTTGCTGGACGGCGTGATCACCAGCTGCACCTATCCGGATTCGGAAACCACCTCGATGGAGGTCGGTGACTGCAGCCTGCTGGTGGAGGCCTACCAGAAGGCGCCGCTCACCACGCTGTGGACCAACGCCGGCCTGACGCAGGCGCAGATCAATGCGAAGAAGTCGGCGATCAACGGCCACCCGGACTCCACCGGTTGCCAGGCCTGGTTCAATTTCTTCGGCAGCAACGGCAAGGCGGGGTTGTACTTCTTCCGGCACATCACGGCCGCCAACACCCTCTCGGGGGCCATCACGCAGGACGCCGTCGCCATCAACAACTGCGAGCTGCCGAACAGCGCGGTCTACGACCCCGCCAATGCGGCGGCGACCGCGAGCTTGCCGCGCTGCAACGCCTGGTCCTGGGCCGAATCGATCTGGGGCAAGGTGCCGGGGAGCCCGGCGGCCCGCGACACGCGCGACAACACCGGCGTGCAGTACGGCCTGGGTGCGCTGATGAACGGCAGCATCACGGCGGAGGAATTCGTGACGCTCAACGAGGTGGTCGGCGGCATCGACCGCGACTCCACCTCGCGTTCCGAACGCAGCATCGCCGACAACGAGGCGCTGGACATCGCCTACCGCTCCGGCATCGTCGCCTCCGGCAAGCAGCTCGCCAAGGCGGCCATCATCGACCTGCGCGGCTGGGACGACTCGCAGATCAACCTGCCGCCTGGCCTGCCGGCCGGCAGCGCGCTGGGCATCCACCACCAGTGGTACAGCTGGGCGATCCGCGACCGCCTCAATCGCGACGGCGGCGACCCGAACAACCAGGCGCTGTGGCGCTTCGCCCGCACCGGCCTGACCCCGCCCGGCACCATGAGCCTCGACGCCCTGGTGGCCATGGATACGTGGCTCACCGACCTGGTGACCAGCACCAGCACGGGGACCCTTGCCGCCAAGGTGCGGGCCACGCGCCCGGCCAGCACCAGGGACTTCTGCCTGTTGCCCAGCGACACGGCCCAGACCAACAAGGTGTTCGACATGGCGGCCTGCGACGCCGACCCGTTCCTGAAGCCGGCCGCGTCGCCGCGCCAGGTGGCAGGCGGCCCGCGCGCCGAAGACATCCTGAAGTGCCAGCTGAAGCCGCTGGTGCAGGCCGACTATGCGGCCGGCACTTTCACGGGGGCGCAATTCACGCGGCTGCAGGCGGTGTTCAGCGGCGGCGTCTGTGACTGGAGCAAGGCCGGCGCCGGCCAGCAGACCGCGGTGAGCCCGCTGACGTTCCGCGGCGGCCCCGGCGGCCAGCCGCTGGGCGATGCGCCGGTCTCCGTGCGAAACTGAGCGCACAGCGTGTCCACGCCCGCCGCGCCACTGGGCGGCGGGCTTTTCTTTGGGAAAAGCATGATCGCCCGCACCCTCTTCAACGCCGACCACGAATCGTTTCGTTCCGCCTTCCACAAGTTCGTCGACAAGGAGATCGCGCCCTTCCACGCCGACTGGGAAGAGCAGGGCTACGTGGACCGCGAGGTCTGGCGCAAGGCCGGCACCAACGGCTACCTGTGCCCGACGATGCCGGAGGAATACGGCGGCGCCGGGGCCGACAAGCTGTACTCGGTGGTGCAGATGGAGGAACTGGCGCGCGGCGGCTTCAGCGGCATCGGCTTCGGGCTGCACAGCGAGATCGTCGCGCCTTACATCCTGCACTACGGCACCGAAGAACAGAAGCAACGCTACCTGCCGCGGCTGGCCTCGGGCGAGATGGTGGGGGCCATCGCCATGAGCGAACCGGCCGCCGGCAGCGACCTGCAAGGCATTCGCAGCACCGCGCTGCGGCAGGCTGACGGCAGCTATCTCCTGAACGGCAGCAAGACCTTCATCACCAACGGCTGGCATGCCGACCTGGTGATCGTGGTGGCCAAGACGAATCCGGCGGCGGGCGCCAAGGGCACCAGCCTGCTGCTGGTGGAACGCGGCATGCCGGGCTTCGAGACGGGCAAGCGGCTGAAGAAGCTGGGGCTGAAGGCGCAGGACACATCGGAGCTGTTCTTCGACAACGTGCGGGTCCCGGCGGACCAGCTGCTGGGCGGCGCGGCGCTGGAGAACCGCGGCTTCGTCTGCCTGATGGAGCAGTTGCCCTGGGAGCGCACGCAGATCGCCGTGACCGCGGTGGAGGCGTCGCAGTCGGCCATCGACCAGACGGTTGCCTACGTGAAGGACCGCCACGTGTTCGGCCAGCCGGTGGCGGCGTTCCAGAACACCCGCTACAAGCTGGCGGAGTTGCAGACGCAGGTGCAGGTGGCCCGCGTGTTCGTCGACAAGTGCCTGGAGCTCGTGCTGCAGGACAAGCTGGACACCGCGACGGCCAGCATGGCCAAGTACTGGACCAGCGACCTGCAGTGCCAGGTGATGGACGAATGCGTGCAGCTGCACGGCGGCTACGGCTACATGTGGGAAGTGCCCATCACGCGCGCCTACGCCGACGCCCGGGTGCAGCGCATCTACGGCGGCACCAACGAGATCATGAAGGAAGTGATCACGCGGGCGATGGGACTGGGGGGGAAGTGACGAGGCCTTGAATTCCCACGGCAGCCGCGTTGCGTTCCGGGGCGCGTCGCGCCAGGCGGTGCGCGGTACAAGGCCGCTGGGGTGGCGGTCGGCGCGCTTCGCTCCGCCGACTTCCCTCCAAGGCTGGCCCCGGCGGCGGCGCGGCCGAACTCGCTGCGAGTTTGCCTGCCTGCAGGCAAACTCTCCGCTCAACCACCGGACCGCGAGCATGAGGGGTACGCGTGCTGCGATACGCGTTCCGCTCTCGTCAGCACGCTCCGCCGCCGGGGCCAGCCTTTCCGGCGCCACCCCTTGATGCGGCCTTGCACCGCGCACCGCCTGGCGCGACGGGTGAGCCCTGCTTGATCGGGGAACCAAGCTCAGGGCCGAGATCCCCCCGTGCGGACCCGATTCAATCGAGCGTGATGTT
>JAQGMU010000606.1 GCA_028292195.1 Ramlibacter sp.
CGGTACATCTTCTGCAGCAGCGCCACCGCTTCCTTGCGCCCTTCGGCCGCGATGAAGGCCTCGACCGCGGAGCCGAAGCCGAACCAGCCCGGCAGCGTGAGGCGGCACTGGCCCCAGCTGAAGCCCCAGGGAATGGCGCGCAGGTCCTCGATTTTCTGCGAGGCCTTGCGCGAGGCCGGCCGCGAGCCGATGTTCAGTTCGGCGATCTCGCGGATCGGCGTGCCGGCGAAGAAGTAGTCGACGAAGCCGGGCGTCTCGTACACCAGCCCGCGATAAGCCTTCATGCTGGCCTGCGACAAGGTCTCGGCCGCCTGCAGGAAGGCCCTGGGCGCCGGCTTGGTCGGCTGCAGCAGCGTGGCTTCCAGCGTTGCCGCCACCAGCGTCTCCAGGTTGCGGCGGCCGATCTCCGGGTTGGCGTACTTGGAGGCGATCACTTCGCCCTGCTCGGTCAGGCGGATCTGCCCGCGCACGGTGCCGGGCGGCTGCGCCAGGATGGCCTGGTAGCTCGGGCCGCCGCCGCGGCCCACGGTGCCGCCGCGGCCATGGAACAGCCGCAGCTGGATGTCGTGCGAGTTGGCCAGCTGGTCGAACAGGTCGACCAGCGCGATCTCGGCCCGGTACAGCTCCCAGTTGCTGGTGAAGATCCCGCCGTCCTTGTTGCTGTCGCTGTAGCCCAGCATGATGTCCTGCTCGGCGCCGGAGCGCTGCAGCAGCTTCGCGATGCCGGGCAGCGCGTAGTACTCGCGCATGATGGGCGCGGCGTTGCGCAGGTCCGCTATGGTCTCGAACAGCGGCACCACGATCAGGTCGGCGATGGCTTCGCCATCCACCGTGCCGTGCAGCAGCCCCACTTCCTTCTGCAGCAGCTGCACTTCGAGCAGGTCGCTCACGGTCTCGGCGTGGCTGATGATGTAGTGGCGTATGGCCTGCGGCCCGAAGCGTCCGCGCAGCAGCCGCGCCGCCTCGAAGATGGCGAGCTCCTTGCGCGCAAGCTCGCTGTAGTCGGCGCCCAGCACCTTCAGGCCGCGGGCATCGGAAAGCAGCTTCAGCAGCAGTTCGCGCCGCGCCGGCTCCGGCAGCCTGGCGTAGTTCGGCTCGATGCGCGCCACCGCCAGCAGCTCCGCCACCACCAGTTCGTGCTGGTCGGAGCTTTGCCGCAGGTCCACCGTGGCCAGGTGGAAGCCGAACACTTCCACCGCGCGCATCAGCGGGTGCAGGCGCTGCTGCACCAGCGCCGCGCCATGGCTGGCCAGCAGCGAGTCGCGGATGGTGCGCAGGTCGGCCAGGAAGTCTTCCGAGCGCGGATACGGGTTGCGCGGCGGCAGCACGTGGCGAGCCGCGTCACCCCCGGTGTATTCCTTCAGCGTGGCGGCCAGCCGCGAGTACATGACGGTCACCGCGCGCCGGTAGGGCTCGTCGAGGCGGTGCTCGTTGGTGTCGGGCGAGCTTTCGGCCAGCGCCTTCATGGCGGGCGTCACCTCCACCAGCATCGCCGACAGCGAGAGTTCGCTGCCCAGCCAGAACAGCTCGGTGAGGTAGTAGCGCAGCGCCACCTCGCACTGGCGGCGCAGCGCGTAGTCCAGCGTCTGCGCGCTGACGTTCGGGTTGCCGTCCCGGTCACCGCCTATCCACTGCCCCATGCGCAGGAAGCTGGCCACGGGGTGCTGGCCCAGTTCCTGTTCGAGCTGGCCGTACAGCTTGGGGATCTCGCGCAGGAAGGTGGCTTCGTAATAGGACAGCGCGGTCTCGATCTCGTCGGCCACGGTCAGCTTGGTGAAGCGCAGCAGGCGCGTCTGCCACAGCTGCATCACGCGGGCCCGCAGTTGCGCTTCGTTGGCGGCGAGTTCCTTGGGCGCCAGCGCATCGCGCGGCTGCGCGCGGCCGCGGGCCTCGTCGCGCTCGGACAGCAGGCGGGCGATGTCGCGCTCCGCGTCCAGGATGCTCTTGCGCTGCACCTCGGTCGGGTGCGCGGTGAGCACCGGGGAGAGATAGCTGTTGGCGAGGGTCTGCGACACGGTGCGGGCGTTGATGCCGGCCCAGCGCAGCCGCGCCAGGGCCACCTCGAGGCTGCCCTCCTGGGTGTCGCCGGCGCGCTCGTGCACCTGGCGGCGGCGGATGTGGTGCCTGTCCTCGGCCAGGTTGGCCAGGTGGCTGAAGTAGGTGAAGGCGCGGATCACGCGCACCGCTTCGTCGCCGGACAGCGACTTCAGCAGCGACTTCAGCGCCTTGTCGGCCTCGTGGTTGGCATCGCGCCGGAACGCCACGGACAGCTTGCGGATGCGCTCGACCAGCTCGAACACGTCCACCCCTTCCTGCTCCCGGATCACGTCGCCCAGGATGCGTCCCAGCAGGCGGATGTCGTCGACCAGCGGGCGTTCGTTGTCCTTGGCGCGCCGCGCGGGCGGCGTCGTGCTCGGGGGCATCAATCTCACTCCTGAAAGGGGATCCGGGGAATGCTAGCATCGCCTTCCCCCTCCCGATTACAAGCAGGTTACGAGTTGGCCCACTTCACGATTGCGACTCGCGAGAGCCGCCTCGCCCTCTGGCAGGCGGAGCACGTGAAGGCCCTGCTGGAAGAGCGCGGCCACCAGGTCACGCTGCTGGGCATGACCACCCGCGGCGACCAGATCCTGGACCGCTCGCTGTCCAAGGTGGGCGGCAAGGGCCTGTTCGTGAAGGAACTGGAAACGGCGCTGGAAGAAGGCCGGGCCGACCTCGCGGTGCACTCGCTCAAGGACGTGCCGATGGACCTGCCCGAGGGCTTCGCTCTGGCCTGCGTGATGGAGCGCGAGGACCCGCGCGATGCCTTTGTCTCCAACCGCCACGCGTCCCTGGCCGACCTGCCGCAGGGCGCGGTGGTCGGCACCTCCAGCCTGCGCCGCGTGGTGCTGCTGCGCGCGCTGCGGCCCGACCTGCGCATCGAACCCTTGCGCGGCAACCTCGACACCCGGCTGCGCAAGCTCG
>JAQGMU010000339.1 GCA_028292195.1 Ramlibacter sp.
CGCGAACTTGCGCAGCCGCCGCATCGCGATCTTGATGTTGCGCGTGCCCAGTTCCTGGCTGTCGTCGTAGTCCTTGTTGTACTTGCGGATGATGTCCCAGGTCGGGAACTTCTCGCAGAAGAGGCGCCGGTTGTTCTTCAACATGAAGTCGTAGACGCAGTTGTGGAAGAAATAGAACTCCAGGTGCTAGAACTCCGCCTTGGCCGCGGAGAACATCTCCTCGACGCGTTGGATGTGTTCGACCATCGTGAAGACGACGTCCATCAGCAGCAGCACCTTCACGTTGTTGTGCTTCTCCGGCACCATCTTGATGTCCAGCCAGCCCGCGTTGGCGGCAGTGGACTTGATGGTGTCGTCCAGGTCCAGTTCGTCCGCGGCCCCTTCGCGCGCGAACTTGCGCAGCCGCCGCATCGCGATCTTGATGTTGCGCGTGCCCAGTTCCTGGCTGTCGTCGTAGTCCTTGTAGGCGCGCTGGTCCCAGACTTTCACCGCACTCTTGTTGCGGCTCTTGTCCTGCCCGATGCGGATGCCCTGCGGATTGACGCCGTAGGCGCCGAACGGCGAGGTGCCGCCGGTGCCTATCATCTTGCTGCCGCCCTCGTGCCGCTTCTTCTGCTCCTCGAAGCGCTTCTTCAGCGTTTCCATGAGCTCGTCCCAGCCCATCTTCTCGATCTTCGCCCGCTCTTCCGGCGACAGTTCAAGCTCGAGGTTCTTGCGCAGCCACTCCAGCGGCACGTCCCTGGTGAAGTCGGCCAGCATCTCCACGCCCTTGAAGTAGGCGGAGAAGGCGCGGTCGAACTTGTCGTAGTGCTTCTCGTCCTTCACCAGCGCCGTGCGCGAAAGGTAGTAGAAGTCGTCCAGGCTCCAGGCGCCGTCGCTCTGCGGGCCGACCACGCCTTCCTTCAGCGCCTCGATCAGCGTCAAGTATTCCTTGACGGAGACCGGCAGCTTGGCGCTGCGCAGGGTGTAGAAGAAGTCGATCAGCATCTTCAGTCCTCCCGCGGCTTCGCGAGTTGGTACAGCAGGTGCGCCTTCACCTCCGGCCACTCGCCCGCCGTCAGGCTGTACATCACCGTATCGCGCACCGTGCCGTCGCGCCGCGGCGCGTGATGGCGCAGCACGCCGTCCTTCCTCGCACCCAGCCTTTCGATGGCGCGCTGGCTGGCGAAGTTGTAGTTGTCGGTGCGCCAGCCCACCAGCTGCGCGCCCAGCGTCTCGAAGGCATGCTGCATCAGCAGGAGCTTGGCCGTGGTGTTGACGTGGCTGCGCTGCCAGCTGCGGCCGTACCAGGTGTAGCCGATCTCGAGGCGTTCAACTGCCCGCACGATGTCGTGGTAGCGGGTGGTGCCGATCGCGCGGCCGCTGGCGGTGTCGATGACCACGAAGGGCAGCATGTGGCCGTCGTCGCGGCCCTTGAGAGCCGCGGCCACGTAAGCGGCGGTCTCGCCGGGCGCGGGGACCGAGGTCACCCGCAGGTTCCAGAGCTCGCCATCGCGCGCGGCGGCTTCGAGGCCGGTGACGTGGGCGGGGGTCATGGGCTCCAGTCGCACGGAGGCGGCAGCGAGCGTGACGGGCTCGGGCTTCTCCATCGCGGACTCACCCGCCCTTGTTGTGCACGGCGGTGAAGCGGCTGCCGCCCCAGCCGTCGGCGCGGAAGCTCACCTTTACCGGAATCTCCTGGCCGCAGCCGTCGAACAGCCAGAACTCCGACCATTCGCCGCGCATCAGGTAGCTGTCGGCCACCAGCTTGCCCTTGAGGGGCAGGTATTCCGCCGCGGCGATGTCGCCGGAACTGAGCGACTTGAGCGCGGGCTTCTGGCAGGTGCCGCCGCCGGTCTGCGCCTTGTAGCCGGCGATGGCGGCCAGCACCGCCTGCTGGTGTGCTTCGAGGAATGAGCGCACGGATGCCTTGGTGGCGCGCCCGGCGCGGCGGATCGCATCCGCTTCGCGAGCCATCCGTTCGAGCTGCGGCGGCCTGTCCCCGTCGCGCATCAACAGGGACACGAGGGCATCCACGCGGACGACGTTCTGCGGTGCGACCGTGTCATGGAAGTAGCTGGCCAACAGCATGCCCGCGGGGCGGTTGCCCTTGCCGGCGGCAAAGCCCAGGCCCTCGATGGCCTCGATCTGGTCGCGCCGCTGGTCCAGGGGACGCGCAGCGAGGCGCGCGTAGGCTTCCTGGTCGGCCTTGCCGTCGCGGACGTACTGGTTCGCCGGGTCGTTCTGGAAGGTGAGGTAGATCATCAGGCCGCCGGCAGGTTCGCCCTTGGCCAGGGCGCCCCGGGCGAAGTCGCGGGCTTCGGCGATCCGGTTGCTGCTGGGAATGACGCCCGCCAGCACGCACTCGGAACGCTTTGCCATCTCTCGCCCGTCGGCCGGCGTCAGGGTCACGGTGCCGCACATCCTGCGCAATTCCTCGGCTGGGACGGCGGCAGGCGCGGGCGCCGACTGGGCACAGGCAGCAGCCGAGGCCAGCACCGCGGCAGCGAGCAGCAGCGGACGGTGGCGCATGGCGATCACCGGTTGTGGCGCTGCATGAAGACGAGCTTCTCGAACAGCGTCACGTCCTGTTCGTTCTTCAGAAGCGCGCCCACCAGCGGCGGCACCGCCACCTTGTCGTCCTTGCTTTGCAG
>JAQGMU010000352.1 GCA_028292195.1 Ramlibacter sp.
GCAACGAATAAGCGCTGTACGGTGGGGTCGCTGCGCGAACCCACCGTACGAACTCCGGATCCCGGAATCACCCCAACGACGCCATGAACTTGTAGGGTGGGTTCGCGCCAGCGACCCCACCACGACGCTTGCATTTCCCAAGCCTTGCCCCAAGCTGCAAGTGCTATGGAACAATTTCACGGCACGACCATCATCAGCGTGCGGCGCAAGGGCGCCGACGGCCGCTGGCAGGTGGCGATCGGCGGCGACGGGCAGGTGACCTTGGGCAACATCGTCGTCAAGGGATCCGCCCGCAAGGTCCGCAAGCTCTACCATGACAAGGTGCTGGCCGGTTTCGCCGGCGCCACCGCCGATGCCTTCACGCTGTTCGAGCGCTTCGAAGGCAAGCTGGAGAAGCACCAGGGCCACCTGGTGCGGGCCGCCATCGAGCTCACCAAGGACTGGCGCACCGACCGCGTGCTGCGCCGCCTCGAAGCCATGCTGGCCGTGGCCGACCGCGAGTCGTCGCTCATCATCACCGGCAATGGCGACGTGCTGGAGCCCGAGCAGGGAATCGTCGCCATCGGCTCGGGCGGCGGATTCGCCCAGGCAGCCGCCAAGGCGCTGCTGGACTCCACCGAGCTCAGCGCCCGCGACATCGTCAAGAAGTCGCTGGAGGTCGCCGGCGAGATCTGCATCTACACCAACATGAACCACACGATCGAGGAGCTCGAATGAGTTCGATGACGCCGCAGGAGATCGTGTCCGAGCTCGATCGGCATATCGTCGGCCAGCGCGACGCCAAGCGCGCGGTGGCGATCGCGCTGCGCAACCGCTGGCGCCGCCAGCAGGTGGACGAGAAGCTGCGCCACGAGATCACGCCCAAGAACATCCTCATGATCGGTCCCACCGGCGTCGGCAAGACCGAGATCGCGCGTCGCCTGGCCAAGCTGGCCGACGCGCCTTTCATCAAGGTGGAGGCGACCAAGTTCACCGAGGTTGGCTACGTCGGCAAGGACGTCGACTCGATCATCCGCGACCTGGCGGAGATGGCCGTCAAGCAGACCCGCGTGACGGAGATGCGCAAGGTGCGCACGCGCGCGGAGGACGCGGCGGAAGCCCGCGTGCTGGACGCGCTGATCCCGACGGCGCGGGGCGAGGAGCCGGCCGGCGACAGCACCGCGCGGCAGGTGTTCCGCAAGAAGCTGCGCCAAGGCGAACTCGACGACAAGGAGATCGAGATCGACGTCGCCGAGCCCAAGCAGCAGCTGGAGATCATGGGTCCGCCCGGCATGGAGGAAATGACCGAGCAGCTGCGCGGCATGTTCAGCCACCTGGGCGGCGCGCGCCGCAAGACGCGCAGGCTGAAGATCGCCGAGGCCATGAAGCTGCTGGTGGAGGAAGAGGCCGCCGGCCTGGTCAACGAGGACGAGATCCGGGCCACGGCCCTGGCCAGCGCGGAGCAGAACGGCATCGTCTTCATCGACGAGATCGACAAGGTGACCTCGCGCGCCGAGGGCTCCGGCGCCGAGGTCTCGCGGCAAGGCGTGCAGCGCGACCTGCTGCCGCTGGTGGAAGGCACCACCGTCTCCACCAAGTACGGCCCGATCAAGACCGACCACATCCTGTTCATCGCCAGCGGCGCCTTCCACCTGGCCAAGCCCAGCGACCTGATCCCCGAGCTGCAGGGCCGCTTTCCGATCCGGGTCGAGCTCTCGTCCCTGTCGGTGCAGGATTTCGAGGCGATCCTGACCACCACGCACGCTTCGCTGGTCAAGCAGTACCAGGCGCTGCTGGCCACCGAGAACGTGCAGCTGACCTTCACGCCCGAGGGCATCACCCGGCTGGCCCAGATCGCCTACGACGTCAACGAGCGCACCGAGAACATCGGCGCCCGCCGGCTCTCGACGGTGATGGAGCGCCTGCTCGACGACGTCAGCTTCGAGGCGACACGGCTGGAAGGGCAGGCGGTGACCGTGGATGGGCCGTACGTCGATGTGCGCCTGAAGGAACTCAGCCGTGACGAGGACCTGTCGCGGTACATCCTCTAACGCCCCTCAAGCAACACTTTCAGAGCACTCTGTAAGTGCTTGCTTTAAAACGATTTTCGGAGGCCAAGTGCCTCCGAAATCGCTTCTAAGTGCTTGATTTCATTGCCAATTGGTAGCAGGCGCCTGTTGCGCCTCTACCGTTTCCTGCTACAGTGCAAAAAAGTGCAATTAAGTGGTGGAAAGTGGCTTCGCATTCCACCTCAAGCCGAATTCAAACAGTAAGGGCTAACCAAGGTGTTCCAGGGCGCGTCATCGCTAAGTCTCGATGCAAAGGGCCGGCTTTCCATGCCGACCCGGCACCGTGACGTCCTGGCCGCCTCAGCCGCCAACCAGCTCACCATCACCAAGCATCCCCACGGGTGCCTGATGATTTTCCCCCGTCCCGAATGGGAAAAATTTCGTGAACGCATCGCCGCGCTCCCCATGGCCGCGCAGTGGTGGAAGAGAATCTTCCTGGGCAACGCGATGGACGTGGAGCTCGACGGCACGGGCCGCGTGCTCGTGTCCCCCGAGTTGCGCGCCGCCGCGGGCATCGAGCGCGACGTGATGCTGCTCGGCATGGGCAGCAACTTCGAACTCTGGGACAAGGCAACTTACGAGGCCAAGGAGGCCGAGGCGATGCGCGTGGAGATGCCAGACGCCTTCCAGGACTTCTCTTTCTAGAGGCAGGCGGTGGAAGGCACATGGCAACACACCACCGTCTTGTTGAACGAAGCAGTCGAAGCCCTCGTCACCAAGCCGGATGGAAATTACGTCGACGCGACCTTCGGGCGCGGTGGGCACTCGCGCCTGATCCTCTCGCAGCTGGACGAACAAGGCCGGCTGACCGCCTTCGACAAGGACCCCGAAGCGGTGGCGGTGGCCAATGCCATCGCCGACCCGCGCTTCTCCATCCGGCACCAGGGCTTCGCCGCGCTGGGCGAGCTGGAGGCGGGCAGCGTCACCGGCGTGCTGCTGGACCTGGGCGTGAGCTCGCCGCAGATCGACAACCCCGCACGCGGCTTCTCGTTTCGTTCCGCCGGCCCGCTGGACATGCGCATGGACACCACGCGCGGCCGGAGCGTCGCGGACTGGCTTGCCACCGCTCCGGTGGAACAGATGGCGGAGGTGATCCGTGACTACGGCGAAGAACGGTTTGCTTTTCAGGTTGCAAAGGCGATTGATGCTCGCCGACAGGAACGGGGCCCTCTTGCAACCACCTCCGAACTGGCCGAACTCGTGGCTCGTACGGTCAAAACCCGCGAGCCGGGCCAGGACCCTGCAACGCGCACATTTCAGGCTCTTCGGATTTTCATCAACGCCGAGCTTGAAGAGCTGCAACAGGCGCTAGAAGCGAGCCTGCACGTGCTGCAACCCCACGGCCGCCTGGTGGTGATTGCCTTCCACTCCCTGGAAGACCGCATCGTCAAGCAATTCATCGCGAAGCACTCGCGCGACGAGGTGGACCGCCGCGCACCGTTCGCCGCGCCCAAGCCGATGAAGCTGAAGTCGCTGGAGCGCGTCAAGCCGACGACGGCCGAAGTGCAGGCCAACCCGCGTTCGCGCAGCGCGATCATGCGGGTGGCGGAAAGGACGGAAGTCCTGTGATCCGCATCAACATCCTGCTGCTCGTGACGGTCGTGGCCAGCGCGCTGTACCTGGTGCAGGTGCAGTACGAGTCGCGCCGCCTCTACGCGGAGATCGAGCGCGCGCAGAACGAAGCGCGCAAGCTGGAAGTCGAGAACGAGCGGCTGCAGGTGGACAAGCGCGCCCAGGCCACGCCGGCCCGGGTGCAGCAGCTGGCGCGCGACCAGCTGCAGATGCGGGCGGCGACGCCGGCCATCACCCAGTACGTGACCCTCAAGGACGCGGCCCGCGCCAGCGGGGCCCCGCAATGAGCCGCCACCGCGCCGTCGCCTACACCTCCAGCCCGCTGCTGGCCAGCCGCACGCCGGTCTGGCGCAGCAAGCTGATCGTGGCCGGCATCGCGCTGGGCTTCCTGGGGCTGGCCGGCCGCGCGGCCTGGGTGCAGGTGTTCGGCAACGAGTTCTATCGCAAGCAGGGCGAAGTGCGCTTCGCCCGCACGCTGGAACTGCCGGCCAACCGCGGCCGCATCTTCGACCGCAACGGCCTGCTGCTGGCCAGCAGCGTGCCGGTGCCCAGCATCTGGGCGATCCCGGAGGACGTGGAACGCGACCCCACCAAGCTGGCCCAGCTGGCCCGGCTGCTGCAGCTGCCCTTGCCCGAGCTGATGAAACGCCTGGGCGAAGAAGACAAGAACTTCGTCTGGCTCAAGCGCGAGGTCGATGAAAGCGTGGCGCGGCAGGTGGCCACGCTCGACATCAAGGGCATCTACCAGCGCAAGGAATATCGCCGGCAGTACCCCGAAGGCGCGGCCGCGGCGCACCTGGTCGGCTTCACCAACATCGAGGACGTCGGCCAGGAGGGCATCGAGCTCGCCTTCAACAAGGACCTGGCCGGCCGCCCGGGCTCGCGCCGCGTCATCAAGGACCGCCTGGGCCGCATCGTCGAGGACGTCGGCCAGCAGGTGCGGCCGGTGGAAGGCATGGACCTGCAGCTGTCCATCGACAGCAAGGTCCAGTTCTTCGCTTTCCAGCAGCTGCGCGAGGCGGTGCTGGCGAACAAGGCCAAGGCCGGCAGCGTGGTGGTGCTCGATGCCGAGTCGGGCGAGGTGCTGGCCCTGGCCAACTACCCGAGCTACGACCCGGCGCACCGGCAGAACCTGAGCGGCGCGCAGCTGCGCAATCGCGCCTTCACCGACACCTTCGAGCCCGGTTCCACGATGAAGCCGCTGGTCGTGTCGCTGGCATTGCAAAAGGGCATCGTCAAGCCGGACACCGTCATCCAGACCGCGCCCGGCACCATCACCATCGGCGGCTCCACCATCCGCGACGACCACAAGAGCAGCGCGCTGTCGGTGAGCCAGGTGATCCAGAAGTCCAGCAACGTCGGCGCGGTCAAGATCGCCATGCAGATGCAGCCGCGCGACATGTGGGAGCTGTACACCCAGGTCGGCTTCGGCCAGCGGCCGCAGGTGCAGTTTCCCGGCGCGGTCAGCGGGCGCCTGCGGCCCTACAAGACCTGGCGTCCGATCGAGCAGGCCACCATGAGCTATGGCTACGGCCTGTCGGTCAGCCTGTTCCAGCTCGCGCATGCCTACTCGGTGTTCGCACGCGACGGTGAACTGGTGCCGGTGAGCCTGCTGAAGACCGGCGGCCCGGTGCCGGGCATTCGCGTGCTGCAGCCGCAGGTGGCGCTGGACATGCGGCAGATGCTGCACATGGTCACCCAGAACGGCGGCACGGCGCCGCGCGCCCAGACCATGGGCTATTCGGTCGGCGGCAAGACCGGCACCGCGCACAAGCAGGAAGGCAAGGGCTACGCCGAGCACAAGTACCGCAGCGTGTTCGTCGGCATGGCGCCGATCGACAAGCCGCGCATCGTTGTGGCGGTGATGATCGACGAGCCCAGCGGCGGGCGCTACTTCGGCGGCGACGTCGCCGCGCCGGTGTTCAGCGCCACCGTGCAGCAGAGCCTGCGCATGCTGGGCGTGCAGCCGGACATGAACGTGAAGCCGCAGATCGTGGTGGACTCCGTGCAGGAATCCTTCTGATGCGCGTCCTTCGCACGCCCCAGGAAGCCGCCGGATGGCTGCGCAGCCGGCAGGCGGCCGACCTGTCCGTCGACAGCCGCAAGGTGGGTGCGGGCGACGGCTTCATCGCCTGGCCGGGCGCCGCCACCGACGGCCGCAAGTTCGTCTCCATCGCCCTGAACCAGGGGGCGCGCGCCTGCCTGGTCGAAGCGGCCGGCAGCGAGGCCTTCGGCTTCACCGGCGACGCCGTCGTCGCCTACGAGGGCCTCAAGGCCGCCACCGGCCCGATCGCCGCCCTGTTCTACGGCGAGCCCACGAAGACGCTGGACGTGCTCGCCGTCACCGGCACCAACGGCAAGACCTCCACCGCCTGGTGGCTGGCGCAGGCGCTGTCCAACGTGCAGATCCCCTGCGGCCTGATCGGCACGCTGGGCGTGGGCCAGCCGCCGAATGTCGAACACACCGGCTTGACGACGCCCGACCCGGTGCTGCTGCAGCGCCAGTTCCGCCGCTTCATCGAGCAGGGATTGAAGGCCTGCGCCATCGAAGCCTCCTCGATCGGCATCGTCGAACGCCGCATGGACGGCATGGCGGTGCGGGTGGCCGGCTTCACCAATTTCACCCAGGACCACCTGGACTACCACGGCACGATGGAGGCCTACTGGGAGGCGAAGGCGGAGCTGTTCCGCTGGCCCGGCCTGCAGGCGGCAGTGCTGAACATCGACGACGCGCGCGGCGAGCAGCTCGCCGCGGACCTGGCCGGCACGCTGGACGTCTGGACCTACTCCTGCGAGCGCGCCGCGCGCCTGCAGGCGCTGGAGATCGGCTACTCCGACGGGGGCCTGCGCTTCGTCATCGCCGAGGGCGCCGAGCGGCACACGCTGCAGACCAGGCTGATCGGCCAGTACAACGTTTCCAATTTGCTGGGCGTCGTTGGGATGATGCGCTCCGTTGCAGTACCGCTTGCCCAGGCGGTAACGGCTTGCGCCCACCTGTTGCCGGTGCCGGGGCGCATGGAGCGCCTCAACCAGCCCGGGAAGCCCTTGGTGGCGGTGGACTATGCACACACGCCCGATGCGCTGGACAAGGCCCTGCTGGCACTGCGGCCGCTGGCGCAGCAGCGCGGCGGCCAGCTGTGGTGCGTGTTCGGTTGCGGCGGCGACCGCGACCCGACCAAGCGGCCCTTGATGGCGGCGGTGGCGGAGAAGAACGCCGACCGCGTGGTCGTCACCAGCGACAACCCGCGCAGCGAGAAGCCCGAGGCCGTCATCAGCCAGGTCCTGCTGGGCCTGTCGCATGCCGACTGCGTGCAGGTGGAAGCGGACCGCGCCCGCGCCATCGCCGAAACGGTGGCAGCCGCCGGGCCGCAGGACGTGATCCTGCTGGCCGGCAAGGGCCACGAGGACTACCAGGAGATCGCCGGCGTGAAGCATGCGTTCTCCGACCAGGCGCATGCGCAAGCCGCCCTCCTGAAATACTCGAAGAGCACTTCTCACCCTCTCCCGCCTGCGGGAGAGGGCCGGGGTGAGGGCGGGGAGGGGAGGAAGTGACGATGTTCCAGCTCGAACAAGGCGCGGCATGGGTGCAGGGCCGCCTGGTCGGCGACGGCGGCGTGGCGGTGCAGCGCGTGCACACCGACACCCGCACGCTGCAGCCGGGCGACCTGTTCGTGGCGCTGAAAGGCGAGCGCTTCGACGCCAACGACTTCATCGCCGAAGCGCGCAACAAGGGGGCCGTCGCCGCCATCGCGCATCCGGGCAAGCTGCCGGCCGGTTTCCCCGGCATCGAGGTCGTCGACAGCACCTTTGCACTGGGCCGGCTGGCCAACGCGTGGCGCCGCCGGCACACGCTGCCGGTGGTTGCCGTCACCGGCAGCAACGGCAAGACCACGGTGACGCAGATGATCGCCTCCATCCTGCGCGCCTGGCAGCCGGACAACCACCTGGCCACGCAGGGCAACCTGAACAACGACATCGGCCTGCCGCTCACGCTGCTGCGCCTCAGGCCCGAGCACCGCATTGCCGTGATCGAGCTGGGCATGAACCACCCGGGCGAGATCGCCTACCTGGCCGGCGTGGCCGAGCCGACGGTGGCGCTGGTGAACAACGCCCAGCGCGAGCACCAGGAATTCATGGCGACGGTGGAAGCCGTGGCCGCGGAGAACGGCAGCGTGTTCGAGGCGCTGCCGGCCTACGGCGTCGCGGTGTTTCCCGCCGGCGACACCTTCTCCGCGCTCTGGCGCCGCTTCGCAGCCGGGCGCCAGTGCGTGACCTTCGGCGACAGCAACGCCGACCTGTTTCTGGCCGGGTCTGAATGGCATCAGGGGCACTGGCAGGTGCGGGCGGAGACGCCGGCCGGCTCGGCTGCATTCCGACTCCATATCGCCGGCCGCCATAACGTGCGCAACGCGCTGGCCGCGGCCGCCTGCGCGCTGGCCGCCGGCGTGCCGCTGGACGCCGTCGCCCGCGGCCTGGAAAGCTTCGAGCCCGTGAAGGGCCGCTCGCGCGCGCTGGCCGTGGCGCTGGGGACCCGCACGCTGACGCTGGTCGACGACACCTACAACGCCAACCCCGACTCGGCCCGCGCCGCCATCGACGTACTGGCCGAACTGCCGGGCGCGCGCCTGCTGGTGCTGGGCGACATGGGCGAGGTCGGCAACCAGGGCCCGGCCTTCCATGCCGAAGTCGGCGCCTATGCGCGCGAACGCGGCATCGAGCAGTTGTTCACGCTGGGCGAGCAGGCGGTCGCGATGCAGGGCACGCATTTCGCCGACGTCGACGCGCTCAAGTCCGCCGTGCTGGCGGCGCTGCCCGGTGTCGAGAGCGTGCTGGTGAAGGGTTCGCGCTTCATGAAGATGGAGCGGGTGGTCGAGGCCATCACCGCCCACGCACAACAACAACAACAAGGGAAGGAAACCCCCGATGCTGCTTAGCCTGGCTTCCTGGTTGCAGACGCTGGGCCCCGAGTTCGGCTGGCTGCGGGTGGTGCAGTACCTGACCTTCCGCGCCGTGCTGGCCGCCATGACCGCGCTGCTGATCGGCATCCTGGCCGGGCCGTGGGTGATCCGGCGCCTGACCGCGCTGAAGATCGGCCAGCCGGTGCGCGGCTACGCCATGCAGTCGCACCTGCAGAAGAGCGGCACGCCCACCATGGGCGGCGTGCTGGTGCTGATCGCCATCGCCATCTCGACGCTGCTGTGGTTCGACTGGACCAACCGTTTCGTCTGGATCGTGCTGGCCGTCACGCTGGGCTTCGGCGCGATCGGCTGGGCCGACGACTGGCAGAAGGTGGTGAACAAGGACCCGGAAGGCATGCGCTCGGGCGAGAAGTACTTCTGGCAGTCGCTGATCGGCCTGGTGGCCGCGCTCTACCTGGTGTTCAGCATCTCGGAGAGCAACAACTACCGCGTGCTGGAGCTGTTCTTCAAGTGGGTCTGGTCCGGCTTCGACGTCAACCTGCCGCCGAAAGCCGGCCTGATGGTGCCCTTCGTCAAGGAGGTCAACTACCCGCTCGGCGTGTTCGGCTTCGTCATCCTGACCTACCTGGTGATCGTCGGGGCGAGCAACGCGGTGAACCTTACCGACGGCCTGGACGGCCTGGCCATCATGCCGGTGGTGATGGTCGGCTCCGCGCTGGGCGTGTTCGCCTATGTCACCGGCAGCGCGGTCTATTCCAAGTACCTGCTGTTCCCCTACATCCCCGGCTCCGGCGAACTGCTGATCTTCTGCGCCGCGATGGCCGGCGCCGGCCTGGCCTTCCTGTGGTTCAACGCCCACCCGGCCCAGGTGTTCATGGGCGACGTCGGCGCGCTGGCGCTGGGCGGAGCGCTGGGCACCATCGCCGTGATCGTGCGGCAGGAAATCGTCCTGTCCATCATGGGCGGCATCTTCGTGGTCGAGGCGCTGTCGGTGATGGCGCAGGTCATCTACTTCAAGTACACCAAGAAGAAGTACGGCGAGGGCCGGCGCATCCTGAAGATGGCGCCGCTGCACCACCACTTCGAGAAGTCGGGATGGAAGGAAACGCAGGTGGTCGTGCGGTTCTGGATCATCACCATGCTGCTGTGCCTGATCGGCCTGTCCACCTTGAAGCTGCGGTGATGGACACACTGCGCGACCAGAACATCCTCGTGCTCGGCTGCGGCGCCTCTGGCCTCGCCATGGCGCGCTGGTGCGCGGCCGCCGGTGCGCAGGTGACGGTCGCGGACACCCGCGAGGAGCCGCCGCAACTGCAGGCGCTGCGCGAACAGGTGCCGCAGGCGCAGTTCGTCAGCGGCGAATTCACGCCGGCGCTGGCCGAAGGCCGGCAACTGGTGCTGCGCAGCCCCGGCCTGACGCCGGCGCAGGTGGCGCCCGTGGAGGCGGCCGCACGCGCCCAGGGCATTCCGGTGCGCGGTGAGCTGGGGCTGTTCAGCGACGCGCTGGCCGCGCTGCGCGCTGGCGAGGGCTACCACCCCGCGGTGCTGGCCGTGACCGGCACCAACGGCAAGACGACCGTCACTGCGCTGACCGGCCAGCTGGTCGAACGCAGCGGCAAGACCGTGGCGGTGGCCGGCAACATCGGCCCGACCCTGGTGGAGACGCTGGCGCAGAAGCGCGAAGCCGGCGCACTGCCGCAGGTGTGGGTGCTGGAGCTTTCCAGCTTCCAGCTGGAGGGCGTGGAGGGCTTCGAGCCGACTGCCGCCACCGTGCTGAACATCAGCCAGGACCACCTGGACTGGCACGGCAGCATGGAAGCCTATGCGGCGGCCAAGGCCCGCATCTTCGGCAGCACCGCGAAGATGATCCTCAATCGCGACGACCCGGCGGTGATGAAGATGCTGCCGGAGCCGGTCCGCCTGAAGGGCGGCAAATACGAGCAGCGCGATTACGTGACCTTCGGCGCGGAGCTGCCGCAGCGGCCCAGCGACTACGGCCTGGAGGTCGTGCACGGCATGGCCTGGCTGGTGCGGGCGCACGAAGCCGACGAAACCGAGAAGCGGCGCAAGGACGAAGAGCTGGAGATCACCCTGCAGCGCTTCATGCCGGCCGACGCGCTGCGCATCCGCGGCCGGCACAACGCGGTGAACGCGCTGGCGGCGCTGGCGCTGGCCACGGCCGCGGGCTGCCAGCTCGGGCCGATGCTGTATGGCCTGCGCGAGTATCGCGGCGAGCCGCACCGGGTCGACCCGGTCGGCATCATCAACGAGATCGAATACTTCGACGACAGCAAGGGCACCAACGTCGGCGCCACGGTCGCGGCACTGCAGGGCCTGGGCTCGGAGCGCAAGCTGGTGGTGATCCTGGGCGGCGACGGCAAGGGCCAGGATTTCAGCCCGCTGGCCGCGCCGGTGGCACGCTATGCCCGCGCCGCGGTGCTGATCGGCCGCGACGGGCCGCTGATCCGCGCCGTGCTGGAGCCCGAAGGCGTGCCGCTGCTCGACGCCGGCAGCATGGAAGAAGCGGTGCGGCTGGCGACCCAGCGCGCCCACTCCGGAGACGCCGTGCTGATGTCGCCGGCCTGCGCCAGCTTCGACATGTTCCGCAACTACCCGCACCGCGCCGAGGTGTTCCGCGCCGCGGTGCAGGCGCTGGCGGACGAGACCGGCGCGCTGCTGCAGGGGGGCACCGAGTGAATCTCTCGGCCGTCATCGCCGGATGGATGCCGGGTCGCGCCCGGCACGAGCAGCCCGGGGTCGGCGTGCGCGGCACCAGCGCTCCCCATGGCCTGCACGCCTTCGACCCCGCGCTGGTCTGGGTCACCGTCGCCCTGCTGGCCTGGGGCCTGGTGATGGTCTATTCGGCTTCCATCGCGATGCCGGACAACCCCCGCTTCGGCCGCTACGCCCATACCTTCTTCCTGGGGCGGCATGCGCTGTTCCTGGTGCTGTCCTTCGTCGCCGGGCTGCTGGCGTTCCAGGTGCCGGTGGCGACCTGGGAGCGCTGGGCGCCCTGGCTGTTCGTGGGCTCGCTGCTGCTGCTGGTGATCGTGCTGATTCCGCACGTCGGCAAAGGCGTCAACGGCGCCCGCCGCTGGCTGGTCCTGGGGCCGATGTCGCTGCAGCCGTCCGAGCTGGCGAAATTCGCCGTGCTGCTCTATGCCGCCAACTACATGGTGCGCAAGATGGAGGTGAAGGAACGCTTCTTCCGCGCCGTGCTGCCGATGGCGGTGGCCGTCGCCGTGGTCGGACTGTTGCTGCTGGCCGAGCCCGACATGGGCGCCTTCATGGTGATCGCCGTCATCGCCATGGGCATCCTGTTCCTGGGCGGCGTCAACGCCCGCATGGCCTTCCTGATCGCCACCGTGATGATCGTGGCCTTCATGCTGATGATCGCGCTGTCGGACTGGCGGCGCGAGCGCATCTTCGCCTACCTCGACCCCTGGAACGACAAGTACGCGCTGGGCAAGGGCTACCAGCTTTCGCACTCGCTGATCGCCATCGGCCGCGGCGAGATCTTCGGCGTCGGCCTCGGCGGCAGCGTCGAGAAGCTGCACTGGCTGCCGGAGGCGCACACC
Source organism: Ramlibacter sp. (assembly GCA_028292195.1). Classification (GTDB taxonomy): domain Bacteria; phylum Pseudomonadota; class Gammaproteobacteria; order Burkholderiales; family Burkholderiaceae_C; genus Ramlibacter. The sequence continues at coordinate 12,118 of JAQGMU010000352.1, forward strand.
GACTTCCTGCTGGCCGTGATCGGCGAGGAGTTCGGCCTGGTCGGCGTGCTGACGGTGATCGGCCTGTTCCTCTGGATGACGCATCGCATCATCCATATCGGCCGCCAGGCGATCGCGCTGGACCGCGTGTTCGCCGGGCTGGTGGCGCAAGGCGTCGGCATCTGGGTCGGCTTCCAGGCCTTCATCAACATGGGCGTGAACCTGGGCGCGCTGCCGACCAAGGGCCTGACCCTGCCGCTCATGAGCTACGGCGGCTCCGCGATGCTGATGAACGTGGTGGCGATCGCGGTGGTCTTGCGCATCGATTTCGAAAACCGGACCTTGATGAAGGGAGGCCGGGCATGACGCGCACTGCCCTCGTCATGGCCGGCGGCACGGGTGGCCATATTTTCCCGGGACTGGCCGTGGCCGAGGCCCTGCGCGCCCGCGGCTGGACCGTGCACTGGCTGGGCGGCCCGAACAGCATGGAAAGCCAGCTGGTGCCGCCGCACGGCTTCCCGCTGGAGACCATCGACTTCGCGGGCGTGCGCGGCAAAGGGGTGCTCACGCTGGCCCTGCTGCCGCTGCGGCTGCTGAAGGCCTTCTGGCAAAGCATCCAGGTCGTGCGGCGCGTGCAGCCGCAGGTGGTGGTGGGCCTGGGCGGCTACATCACCTTCCCGGCCGGCATGATGAGCGTGCTGCTTGGCAAGAAGCTGGTGCTGCACGAACAGAACTCGGTGGCCGGCATGGCCAACAAGGTGCTCGCCGGCGTGGCCGACCGTGTCTACAGCGCCTTCCCCGACGTGTTGAAGAAGGCGGAGTGGATAGGCAACCCGCTGCGCGAGGCCTTCCTGCGCCAGCGCACGCCCGAGCAGCGCTTCACCGGCCGCGGCGGCCCGCTGAAGCTGCTGGTGGTGGGCGGCAGCCTGGGCGCCAAGGCGCTGAACGAGATCGTGCCGCAGGCGCTGGCCCGCATCCCCGCCGCCCAGCGGCCGCGCGTGGTCCACCAGAGCGGCGCCAGGCAGATCGACGAACTGCGCGCCAACTACAAGGCCGCCGGCGTCATGGCCGAACTGACGCCCTTCATCGACGACACCGCCACCGCTTTCGCCGACGCCGACCTGGTGATCTGCCGCGCCGGCGCCAGCACCGTCACCGAGATCGCGGCGGTCGGCGCCGCGGCGGTGTTCGTTCCCTTCCCGTTCGCGGTGGACGACCACCAGACCACCAACGCCCGCTTCCTCGTCGATGCGGGTGGCGGCTGGCTGGTGCAGCAGCGCGAACTGACCCCCGACACCGTAGCGACCACGCTGATCACGCTCCAGCGCGACGAACTGCTGCGGCGCGCCGTGGCGGCCCGGAAAATGCAA